>NZ_CAWPKW010000013.1:0-19130 GCF_963888615.1 Brasilonema octagenarum UFV-OR1
GATTTTCGCCCTGATCTGAACCTCACCCCGCCCTTACGGGCACCCCTCTCCTTATAAAGGAGAGGGGAGGTTTTGGCGTCAGCCAAAGCCGGGGTGAGGTGATACGCGCCCTATCAAAACTTTATCCTCAACACTGAAATAGATATGTAGAACGTTCAAGGTCTAATTCCACGCTGATTTAACCTCACCCCGCCCTAACGGGCACCCCTCTCCGAATTCGCGGAGAGGGGAGGTTTTGGCGTCAGCCAAAGCCGGGGTGAGGTGATACGCGCGTTGGATTCATGTGTATTACCTATCCAAGGTTTTTATCCCCTCTCCTTTATAAGGAGAGGGGCGGTTTTGGCGTAAGCCAAAGCCGGGGTGAGGTAACACGCGCCCTATCCAAACTTTAATCTCAACACTGAAAAGATAGCCGCGCTAAGAACCGCACTTGCAGGAACTGTAATAACCCATGCTGCAGCAATTCCTTGAAGAGTTTTGAATTGAATTGACTTAATATCTTGCACCAGTCCAATCCCAACGACACCACCAACCAAAGCATGGGAGGTAGAAACAGGTAAACCCAACCGAGAGGCAAGCAAGATAGTTGTGGCAGTTGCGAGTTCAGCACAAAATCCACTGCTGGGTTGCAAGGAAATAATACTTTCGCCAATCGTGGCGATAACTTTTTTTCCCAAAATCGCTAAACCAGTGACAATTCCAACGCCACCAAGCATTATAATCCATATCGGGATGTTGAAACCATTTGTTGGTACTGTGCCAGTGCGGTTAATGTAGGCAATTGCAGCTAGAGGAGCGATCGCATTCCCCACATCATTAGAACCATGAGCAAAAGCAACAAAACAAGCACTGAGCAATTGAAATCGACCAAATAACCCCTCAACAGGATTAGTAAATCGGGAATTTACTACTTCCCCTACTCCCCCCACTTCCCCTACTCCCCCCACTCCCCCTACTTCCTCTGCTCCCCTGCTCCCCTGCTCCCCTACTCCCTTTCTCCCTCTCTCCAACTGTCGCCAGCTGTAAAAGGTGAGTCCAACTGCAGCTACAGCACCAGTTATCAATGGAATATCATGAGCAGGTATTTTAAAACCAACTTGCTCAATCAGAAAAGTTGCGAGTCCCTGAGTTAATGACGGTAGCACAATCACACCAAATATCCCCAGCAAAACAGCACTCAACCAAGGAATCCACTCATTTAACTGTACTAATGGATTTGGTTGATCTAAAATCCAGCGCTTGATTTGACTGTAGAATAAAGCCGCAATTGCACCGCTTATGATTGGGGTGATAATCCAACCTATCGTAATTTGTCCAATTGTTGACCAATCGATCGCACTCACTCCCAAAGCAACCCAGCTAAATCCGGCGATCGCACCAACAACCGCATGAGAAGATGATACAGGCAAACCCCGTGATGTAGCAATTTGCAGCCACAAACCGCCAGAAAGCAGCACCGCCACCATTCCAGTCACAAGCATTTGCGGTGTATCGGCAAATAAAGCTGGGTTGACAATTTCTGTCGCCAAAGTTTGCGATACCTCTTGTCCAAATAGTACCGCACCCGTAAACTCTAACACTCCAGCAATAATCAATGCCTGTTTGAGAGTAACAGCTTTGGAACCAACAGAAGTTCCCATTGAGTTAGCAACGTCATTTGCTCCGAGATTCCAAGCAAGATAAAAGGCGAGAAGTGCAACTATGATGACAAGCATTTTGTTTCTGTGGAAGATCAGGGGAGTGAGAGAGTGAGGGAGTGTGGCAGTATGGCAGTGTAGGAAAACAGTTCCTCCTCCCCCTCTCCTTAATAAGGAGAGGGGTGCCCGTAAGGGCGGGGTGAGGTGAGACCTTTTTCCCCTTCTCCCTTCTACGGATAAATCAAAATCTTATACGTTTCTGCAGTAGGAGCGATCGCCTGTTCCACTGCTGCTGATAAATCTTGTAATGGATAGCGATCGCTAATCAATGCTTGGACATCTATGCGTCGATTAAAGACAATATCAGCTGCTAAACTTTGAATGCGGTACGATGAACTGTAACTGCCCATAAGGTCAATTTCCCTACGGTAGAGAAGATTCGGATTAACTGGAATTTCCATCTCATCAGGAAACTCCGCGAAAAAGAGAATTTTCCCACCTTTGCGAGTACAATCAAGGGCTTGAAAGAAAGCTTTATCACTTGGGACTGCAAGTAGGGTAACATCAACACCCATGCCATTGGTCAAATCATGAATTTTTTTTGGTAAATTGGCGTCACGGGCATCAAATGCAGCTTCTGCACCTACACTCAAAGCTTTTTCTATCCGGGATGGGAGTAAGTCGGTGGCGATCGCCTTCGCCCCAAAATACTTCACCAACATGATAAACATTAACCCAATTGGTCCCGCGCCAGTAACCAAAACCGTTTGCCCAGGAGCAATTTGTGCTTTTTTCACTGCTTTGAGGCAGCAATTTGTTGGTTCTACAAAACTTGCTTCTTCAAAACTGATATTATCAGGAATGGGAATCAACCCCCCATTACGCACAATATGACCGGGAACTTTGACATACTCAGCAAACCCGCCGCCACTAGCGTTAAATCCTGCTGTTGTAGAGATGTTTTTGTAAGTATCGCACATCGAGAAATTATCATTTAGGCAATAATCGCAACGCATACAAGGGATATGGTGCATCACCGCCACCCGTTGTCCAACTTGCCAGCCTCTGACTTGCGAACCCACCGCTGATATAGTTCCAGCAGTTTCATGTCCAAAAATGCGCGGCGGTTCATACAAGGGATAACGAATTTTTTTGATATCCGACTGACACAACCCCACAACCTGCACCTGTACCAGCACCTCATCCGGTTCCAGTGTCGGTACGGGCAGTTCTTCGTAAGAAAGTTGATTAACGCCTCTAAATACCTGTGCTTTCATGTTAAATTTTCACCGCTCAACGATAATATATTTAACACTTAGGGCGTTCTTTATGTTACTTGCTACAAGATTTTATAGCAATCCTAAATCATTTTCTTCATTTTTCTCGTCGTAGAACCCCTCATCTTGTAAAAACTGAGTCAGTTCGTTAAGCGCTTCTCGACGCTTTTTATCCCGTTGTTCTTTATACCGGACTAAATCCTCAAAACAAACCCGTCGATGTGAACCCACTTTAATGTAGGGAATTTCTCCCTGTTCTAATAACTTAATAACATAAGGTCGTGAAACGTTGAGAAATTCAGCGGCTTGTTGTGTTGTCATTTCATAACTGTGGGGAACTAGAGATACAGCTTGTCCTGATGCCATTGCATGGACGACATGACGCAGCACTTGATAAAGTGACTCAGGAATGTCAATTTGTTCTCCATTAGCTCCTATTAGTTTCGCCTGAGAATCTTGGTTATTAAGAATATCTTCTAGTTGCTTAATAGACTGGACTTCTTGTTCAGTCTTCACTGCTTCTATAGGCACGTTATGTCTTAATATGATTGTCATTTTTTTGATATCTCATAACTCTATGCAACCTACGATAACACACTGTATATTACATAAACGAAATATCCGAAATGCTTAAGGAGTGTTCTTCACACCTGCCAAAACAAATTTGATCGCCGCCTCGGTATGCTTTTCTACCATTTCTGGACTGAGGCGATCAATCTCAGGAGTTAAGTGTTTCCAATTTTCGTGCACAGTAAAGTAGAAAATGCAAACGCTGAGAATATGAGTCAGTGTTAAAATGGGGTCGAGTGGACGAAAACACCCCTCTGTTATACCTCGCTCAAGAACTTTGAGAAGATGCTCGTATAGACTCCACACGTTGGCTTGCTTGAAATACAAGCCTTGATTTTGACTCGCTTCTTGGAACCACAGCATTTGACGATGGGGATTGGTGGCTTCGTAGGCGATCGCAGTCCGAATAATATGCGCCATTGCGTCTTCAGGCGGCAAATGGTCGAGATTTAGCTGACTAACCATTGCCTGAACTTCATCAATCGGACGCTGCAACACGGCTTTGTATAAGCCCTCTTTATTATCGAAGTAGTAATGAATTGTGGCAGTCGTGATGTGCGCTAGATTTGCGATCGCACTCAACCTCGCACCTTTCAAACCGTGCTTAGCAAACTCCAGTTCTGCGGCGTCAAGAATCTGCTGCTGCGTCACATCTGCATCTCGAATCTGACGAACCGATTTGGTAACTCGCTCAGTCTTGACTTTTTCAACCACAATATCACAATCTCTCGTTTGCCTTTTCATAGTACCAAGCAAGAGATATCCTGTTTCGTTGAGTTAACACGCTTATTGCGGAATCGCCAATTGACAACAAAATCCCCTATAATTTAACTTACTAATTAATTAGTAAGTTATTTAAGAAGTATTTATGAAAATGCTGCAAGGTGCACCGTGGCTATTAGCACATCGTTCCATGCTCAAGCCGAATCAACCTGTGAAAGTTTCTCTCTACGGTAATGACTACGTTATCTGGCAAGACAGCACAGGCAAAATCAGTTGCTTACCGAATGCTTGCCCTCATATGGGTGCGATGCTTTCGGAAGGATGGTGTGTAACCAAGCCAGATGGTAGTAGTGTGGTGACTTGTCCATTTCATGCGTTGGAATTTGATGGCTTTGGCTGCACAATTTTACCAGGTTCCAACAAGCCAACAAAATCCTTGATGGAACCGTTGGAGTTAGTGATTCAAGGCGACTTTATTTGGTCCTACGGTGGATATGAGGCAAAGATTCCTATCCCAACAATTATGAATGAAATTGCAGCGGAGTATGAGTTTATTGGGTTCACAGGCGATCGTAGTATCAAAACCGATTTCCTAAGTCTCCTGCTAAACATGCACGACTACAACCACCAGAATGGCACCCATCGTGAGTTGTTTGAGATTGAACAAGTGCAGTTGAAGCAGTTCATCGATGATGGATTTCACTCCCACGCCTACATTGATCAGCTTAGGAAAAAACCCACACTCCGCGACATTTTTAAAAACCCTGCTCTCATAGCAATGCCAAAGGTACTTCAAGCTCATTTAGAAAACTTCTTCCCATGCATGGCGGTGATGCACGGTGAGAATGCAATTCTCAGTCTCAAAGAGTGTCATTTCTATATTCCAGAATCACCAAATTACTCCCGCGTCTTCATTTTGATGTTTATAAAAGCGCATAATCCGATTGCTCATCTGATCAAACGAAATCTCCTGCGGCTGATAGATATTGTTGTGGATCAAGATGCTGACATTTTGAGCAAACTTTATGCCAACACGCCTCAGCACATCAAGCTCAATAATGAAGTAGGAATGGATTGGGTGCGGCGAAATTTTGAGAGTTTTCCAATGGTAGAATAACACTAATTGTGATGATTGAAGTGGCATCATCTCTGATAGTCAGACAAATTCTGTCGATTGACTAAAAAGTTTAATGTATTATAATTAATATATACATGTAGTGTAAAGAATCCTACTGTAATCATATGAGTGATTCTCGCCTCGTCAAAATCAGCAAATATCTTAGTAAACATTTGCGACATACACCGGATGCAATTGGAATTAAACTTGCCCCCGGTGGTTGGGTTAGTGTTGATGAACTGCTTACCGCTTGCGCTAAAAACAAATTTCCACTCACCCGTCAGGAATTACAGGTGGTGGTTGAACTCAACGAGAAAAAACGCTTTTCTTTTAACTCCACAGGCACTCTTATTCGTGCTAACCAAGGTCACTCAACAGAAGTTGATTTACAATTAGAACCTGTTGTTCCTCCAGACGTGCTTTATCACGGCACGGGACACAAATCTGTAGAGTCAATAATGCAAACAGGACTCTGGAAAATGTCGCGACATCATGTTCATTTATCAAAGGATATTGCTACAGCACAAATTGTAGGTGCAAGACATGGAAAACCAGTAGTTTTGCTCGTAGATACTGCGACTATGTATCAAGCTGGTTATCAATTCTACTGCTCTGATAACGGTGTTTGGTTAGTAGATAGTGTACCACCTGAGTATCTACAAAAAAATTGAATTTTCATAGGTTGCAGAGATTCATTTAAAAATCATAAATTTTTAGATGTATTGTTAGAAAAACTGTAATAAATCAAACTTAATATTTATTATGACTTACGCACTGTACAAATAAACCTTAATATGAATTAAGGTTTTTGCTCGTTTCAGGCACTTCGCATAACCCCGATTTATTCGCATATTTGCGATACACGTCGCGTCGCGTCAAGCCAGAGGCTTATCGCTGGGTGCTAAACACAGCTGAAATACTCAATTTATAGTACTTTTGTCCTATTTATCAGTCCAATTCCGAACTCTATTAATGATGAGCTGTAGTTAGTACTCGATACTTAGCACTGTTTTAGCGAGGTTCAAAAATGGTTCATCAAACATACACAGCTGACATCTTAGTCGTCGGAGGTGGAACAGGAGGAACCGCCGCCGCCATTCAAGCAGCGCGACGGGGAGCAAAAACTATCCTTGTGAGTGAGTTTCCTTGGTTGGGGGGAATGCTGACTTCTGCTGGGGTATCTGCACCGGATGGGAATGAACTAGAAGCTTTTCAAACAGGGTTATGGGGTGCGTTTTTACAAGAATTACAGCACCGTCAGCCAGGAGGATTAGATAATTGTTGGGTTAGCTTTTTTAGTTACGATCCGCGTATTGGGGCAAAGATTTTTGCAGATTGGGTGCAGGAGTTGCCCAATTTACTTTGGATCACTGGACTTGTGCCGTTAGAAGTTTTCCAGGAGGGGAATTGCGTTTGTGGCGTCCGATTTGCAGATTTAACTGTCAAAGCCAAGATAACTCTGGACGCCACAGAGTTAGGAGATTTATTAGCTTTAGCTGATATACCTTACCGTTGGGGCTGGGAATTACATTCGGAGTGGGGAGAACTAAGCGCCCCAGCAGATTATAATCATCTCACACAAAGATATCCTGTGCAAGCCCCCACTTGGGTGCTGGTGATGCAAGACTTTGGTGAAGCAGTTGCACCAGAAGTCCCAAGTGCACCGAACAACGATCCATCACAGTTTGTTGGTGCTTGGGACGGCTACGGTGCAGAACAGTTTTTGAATTACGGACGGTTGCCCGGTGGTTTATTTATGATTAATTGGCCAATTCGTGGTAATGACTACGGTGAAGGTGTGGGGCGATTGATAGAAACAGAAGAAACAAAGCGCGAGTTTCTCCAAGAATGCTTTTGGCACAGCCAAAATTTTGCCCATTTTATCCAAAACCAGCTTGGTCGTCGCTATGGTTTAGCTGATAACATCTTCCCTCATCTGGCTCACTCCTCCTTCGCCCTTCACCCTTACTACCGGGAAAGCCGCCGCCTAGTGGGACTAACGACGATTCGAGAACAGGACATTTTGCCCGTAACTGGAGGTATGGTTGCACCTTTGAATATAGATGCAATAGCGATCGCTAATTACCCCAACGACCACCATTATCCGGGTATCGAGTTCCAAGTACAACCCAAATCGATGCGCTGGGGAGGACGGACGACGGGAACTCCCTTCACAATTCCCTACCCTTGTTTAGTTCCTATAGAAACAGATGGTTTACTAGTATGCGAGAAGAACATTTCTGTTTCTCATATTGCTAATGGAGCAACCAGATTGCAGCCTGTGGTGATGGGTATCGCTCAAGCTGCAGGTATGGCTGCAGCTTTGTGTGTTGAGTTGGATTTAAGCCCCCGGAATTTGCCAGTAAGAGTTCTACAAGAAGCTTTATTACATGATAAATATGCACCAGCGGCAATTATTCCATTATTGAATTCGCTCCCAAAAGATCCGGATTGGTTGCACTGGCAATCGTACTATTTAGAAGAACCAGAATTATATCGAGTTCATGGAAATTCCGTTTGTTTATCTTCCTGTCAACATCAGAATGTTGATAGCAATAATACCTTAACTGTACGAAAGATTAACTGTTTCCAGGGCATCTTTCACCACATATCTGAACAAGATTACAAATTCACTATCACTGCGCCAAGTATCCATCGGGGGCATACTTGGCAGATTGTGACTTTGCGATCGCACATCCATGAGCAATTGCAAACTTTTTGTGATCAGCAACTGCTCACCATTTGCGGTCGAATGAATCACGCTCTTAATTGGTTGATAGTTGAAAACCTCAGCAAATAAAAGGAGATTTTACAGTCAAAATAAATACTATTTCCGAAAATCTCCGGATGCAGTAAGGATAACTCAGTAGTAGTGAAATGAAGAGTTCAAAAATAGACATTTCTTATGCGTGCTGCCATTTCATTTTTGATCACAGGATTGTTCTTTAGCTCCTTAGCTATTAACACTAAAGCACTTGAACAACAGGCATCTAAGGCTGACTCACAACAGTTGATGGCGGCAGTAGGCACTTCCAAAAAGTCTCGGAAAGAGCGCTACAGAGGTAGTGGTCGTATCGTAGGGCTGGAACAGATCAAGAGTACACATCCAGTTGTCTAACAACAAAATGTCAATGCTATTTCTTGGGGTGGCAATTGTCTTGTACAAAGAGAATCGAAGTACTGTAAGCCAGGGTTTTTTGAAAATTAGTTACACACTCTCCCTAGTATAGATGTGATGCCAAAAATACAATGAGTCTAGGGATCAGTTCTGTATTTCACCCAAAAGTTTTTGTTTACTTAGTTACCTGTTAACTTTTGCATAGAGATGCGATGCAAGTTATACGTTTCACTTTACTGTCATACAAATGACTTGATTCTCATGGCGTTTTTGAGGTTTGAATATGTATGAGGAATTTGGTGAAATAGTATTAGCTGCTAGTATTGCAAGCATTAAGAGCCACTTAAATAACAAATAAGCAGGAAATTCCTGAACGCAACCTTCACCTTCTCTGTTGAAAGGGTATTAGTTGGGCTAGCAGCTCAGTTAAAGCGATATTGTGATATCAAGTCCGGTTGATAACTTGTCGTGTGTCCGTACTCGCTGCGGACACCTATTCAAGCGGATTTGATATGACTATTGAGAAATCACAACTTTGTCCAAGAACAGGTTGGACAAAGACTACTAAGGATATGGATAGCTGATGAGCAAGAATTCATCAAACAGCTATTGGGGCGAAATTTGGCAAAAAACGGGGTGGACATTGCCCACCCCACATACATCACATACAGAACATTTGTTCTATGCCTTCGTTTTCTGGCGGTTATCTTGCATCCCTTTTAAACCATTGAGAAACATCGGCACAAATCTTTCGATCAATGTCTGTGGATCTCGCTTCCAAACTCGCTCAACTACATTAATCCGAGTCCTTTGCAAATCTGGTGCTAGAAGAGTCTGCGGTAAACGTTCCATCAGATATTGAGGACGTTGCCATACAGGCATTGTGTTTGCCACTTCCAGCAGGTTGGCAACTCTACGCAGTTCTGCACCCAAGGTGATATCCATGCCAGCTTCAAAAGCTGCTTGTTCAATCGCAGCATACTTTCGCTTGGCTTGATCAACCTTTTGGCGATGTTCTGGACTTTTATCTGCTAACTGCCCCAACCAACGGTTACCCCAGCGAACGTGTCCTGCTTCCTCTGGCAGAATTTTTTCAATCGTTTGGCGGATTTTGATGTTTTCTTCGGTTTGGGGCGCTTGCTTGAGGGCGTAAATGTGAGCAGAGAAGTACTCACAACCCCGTTTTTCGGTTACGTTAATTGCTGCCAATCCGGCAATAATGCTATCCTCTAGGTTGTGTTCTGGGTTGAAAAATTCTCGGTCTATCAGACGGTCAAATTCATCAATGTAAGAAGAGCCTGGAGGCGTTCCTACATTCGCTCCCAGTTCCACCAATAAATCAGTCAGCCACATAGCATGACGGGGTTCATCGGAGATATGGTGAGATAAATCTCGTATCAGTTCGGGTGGCTGTCCGTTGAGTTGTTCAATGACTTCAGTCAGGTCTTTGCAACTGCGTTGCTCGCTGTAGCGGTAGCGGTTGAGGGTGACCAGATGAAGATCGCGATCGCCCAAGGGGCGGCTCCCTTTGGGAGCATCGCCGAAGGCGGGTGCAAACCACATCGCGGACAACTTGTGTCAAGATGTCCCTTGCACCTATAGCGTTTTGAAATTTGCGCGGGTAAGCAACAGCCATAACTTTTTATGAGAGTTATGTAAACTAATATTATATTAGTTTTATGTAGCCACCGTAGCTTTTCTTTACATTAAGCGGGCTTTCGAGCAATAAAGTACTTGCTCATAAAGTGAACCCGTATATCAATATTCTCAAAGCCTGCTTTTTCCAAACGCTCTACCAAGTTATCAGTAGTGTAGTGCTTGTAGTAAGGTTCATGAAAAGTTTCGTGGAAGCTTTCCATCAGCGATTCCATTTCAGGAGAATCACTCATCTGAACTGAGTCACAGATGATAAAGGTTCCCCCTGGTTTTGTCACCCGATAGGATTGCTCTATAACCTGTTGACGTGCTGCTGCTGGTAACTCATGGAAGAGGAAAACTGAAGTGACAGCATGGAAGTAGTTATCCAAGTATGGTAACTCTTCTGCATTTGCCTGCAAAAGTTGTGGTAATTCTCCGGGAATTTGCGACAGGAATTCATTTGCTTTACGCAAATAAGCTGGCGACAAATCTGTACCAAACAAAGATGCTTTCGGCAAAGCCGCCCGAATCAACTTTAAAGTACGACCAGTTCCACAAGCAACATCTAGTACACGTATCTGGCGTGGTGACACATCACTAAACACTTCTAACCCTTCTTTAAGAGGAGCCAGAATGCGTCGTCGCATGGGATCAGCTGAACCTCCAAAAAGAATTTCTACCTGCAAGTCATACAAATTAGCTGATAAATCACTCAAGTAGCCATTCGTCTGGTGATGGAAGTTCTGCACATAGTAGCTGGGATAACCATTGATGTCTACATCTTGAGTAAACTCTTGATATCTCTTGTGTTGAGCACGTTCCCAAGTTTGGGGTAAATCCAGCCACACCATTGGATAGTAGCGGAAAAAGTCTTCCCAAGGATTATCAAACAACACGCTTTTAGGATAGACACCACGCTCAGCATCTTCCCAATCAACTTCGAGCAGATTGTTCAGGTTTTGTTGAGCCTTTAATAAAACCTCGTTTGGTATGGGTTGAATTTGCGTCTGCTCAGTAGCAGAGATGATATTCTTCAACCGCGAGCTTAGCAGTTTATGAGCTAGACCAAAATAATTTTTACTCTGCTGAAAAGTCTGATAAGTTAGTTTGGTTAAGGTGTCAGACATGAGAATTGCTTGAGCTTTTGTAACTTTTATTTATATAATTTTAATAAATTTAATGAGAAAAGCATAAATCTTAAGAAAGGTCTATGTTGTCAGGCAAAATCACTCTTCAGTAAGATGTGAAGTCAGAATTTGTTCTTTCCTCCTTACCCCTTTTTCCAAACCGTGAGGGAGATGAGTAGTGCTTGGACGAAAAGTATTGACCCTACTCTCCCTTTAAACTGCCCTCCAAGTCTTTACAAATTGGGAAACCATAACGGGAAGCCGCTTTACATCTACCCACTTCTCTTGGCAACGCATTGGCTCCTGGGTGGAAATCCTAAGTTCCCTACTCTTCTGCAATTATTAATTTTTATTAAAATTAATAATTTAGTAGTTTTTGTTACAGAATTGTATTCTATAATTAAAACTATAAAGTTACTGAATCATGACATTACACAAACAATTAAGGGGAACTTTATTATGTCTACTCAAGAAAAAGCCCGTGCTTTGATGATGCGTCACTATCAACTCATTAAGAATCGTCAACAATCGATGCTGGGGCGTGCTGGCGAGGAATTAGGTCTTCCTGGAGAAGTCTCCAACTACTGGAACCCTGTTCAAGGAAAAATAGATCCCACTGTGCGCATAACTTATGATCGCAGCAATGCAGCTATGAGCTAAGTGTCACGACAAGTAAAAAGTTGGCTAGTACCAACTTTTTATCAAAGAGATACCAACGGTGAACGATTTTCAAAAATTGTTCACCGTTGGTATATGTTGCGTCTATGTTCCTCACTATCCCCCTTCTTCGGTGTTAAGCGTTAAGCGTTCCCTTTTATCTAAAGAAAACTTTATGCATTAGGCTATAAACTGAGGCAGCGCTCTTGGTAGGGTTTCCAACGCTCTTATCCTCTGTGGGGAGACCCTCATCAAGTACTGCCTCCTCCGCAGGCGACTGCCGATCGGACAAGCCCAGTTTTGAGATATCCTGAAGTAGAAGCCAGCATAACGCGGAGAATCATAGTTGTGAAGTTGCAGCGACCGATTTTAGTGGGAGGATTGGGACTGTCCTTTTCTCTGTGGATGTTACAAAATTTGCACCATTCGATGGTGCAGATTGGTGAATTTGGTTTGTTGAGTTTGTTAGCCGTTGGCGGCGGTTTGTGGTTATTAAAGTCAAATCGCACTCAAGATAGTTCGCGATCGCTAAGCAATGTACCAGTAGATCGTACGACAGTAGAAGCTAGCATTGCTAAAGCCCAAGCCGTGGTTAACCAACTCGCACAAGAAACAGAAAATCCTCTAACTGTAGGGACATTGCGAGAACAACTTACCCGTCTTACGGCTGAGTTAGATAGACAAGAAATGATTGCTGTTGTCACTGGTGGCAAATCGGTAGGTAAAACGACTTTGATTGAAGTCTTAAAATCTAGCTGGTGTCAAAATGTAGAGACGGGAAGCTTTTCGTTCGTCGAATTCCAAGAAACTTCACCTTTGTTTGTCAAAGCAGGCGAAAACTCAGATGTAGATGTTTTGACACACGCAAACAAATCTGATGTTGTCTTGTTCCTGACAAATGGTGATTTAACAGATTCTGAATTTCAAAGCTTACAACAGCTAAAAGCAATTAATCAAAATACTATTTTGGTTTTTAATAAACAAGATCAGTATTTGCCAGATGAACGTGTAAGTGTGTTGCAATCACTGAAACATCGGATGTCGTCTGTTGTGGCGACTGCGGCATCTCCGAGTCCGATTAAAGTACGGAAGCATCAAGAAGATGGTTGTGTGCAAGAATCCCTGGAACTACCAACACCAGACATTCAACAGTTGACGCAGCAATTGGGTGAAATGTTGACACAGCAACCAGAACAGTTGGTGTGGGCGACAACAATGAGGAAAGTTTTGTTCCTCAAAGCTGAAGCGAAAAACTTGCTGAATGAAATCAGACGCGATCGCGCTGTAAAATCAATTGAACAATACCAATGGATAGCTGCTGCAGCAGCATTTGCCAACCCAGTACCAGCGCTTGATATCCTAGCAACAGCCGCAATTAACGCTCAAATGGTTATGGATTTGGGTGGTATCTATCAGCAAAAATTTTCCTTGGAACAAGCGCAGACAGTTGCTGGCACAATGGGAAGTTTGATGGTGAAACTGGGTTTAGTAGAACTGTCTTCCAAGGCAGTAAGCACAGTACTCAAAACTAACGCTATCACTTTTGTTGCTGGTGGCTTGGTGCAGGGAGTCAGTGCTGCTTATCTGACTCGCATCGCAGGTTTAACTTTAGTTGAATATTTCCAACAGCAGGAAGTTGCTATTGACTCTGGAACAGTGTTAAATCTCGACAAGTTACGGCAAACTTTGCAAAGCGTATTTCAGCGGAATCAGCAAATGGCTTTATTGCAAAGTTTTGTTAAGCAAAGCGTCAAGCATTTGACCCCACAAGCACAGCAACTACAACTTGTTAAATCTGAGATCAGCGCTTAGCCTTAGTCAGGTGGAATTCAAACTCACACAAACAAAGTCCGCCCATACAGACTCAACTTTTCTAAAGCTGTTCAGGCGGATTTTGTTTGTAGTGAAAGTGCATGCACTTTCACTAGATTGCGGTGCGGATAAAAATTTTAGTCTTACCTGAACCGTCTTCGACTATTAGGAGTATTTAATATACACAGATGAATTAGATTTTTTAAGTATAAATATTTAGACATCTTGGTCTTGGTGTCCTTGCATGTGCTGATTATTGTATTAGGGCTAAAAATAGAGGAAACTTCTGGTAATTTAATTAAACTTCATAATTGTGCTCAATGACACTACATGATTTGATAAAGTTCAGATAAAAAACTTAAAAATTATGATTTAATTTATCTAAATAGCCGTCATGAACTGCTTACACCAGAACGAATGAAAATTTATCTTTTCTTCTGAGTTCTGAGTTCTGTGTTCTGAGTTCTATTTTCAAGTCAGTTTGAAATTTTTTGAGAAAGGTTAATAATTAATTATTGGCAAAAAAGGCGATGGCAGCAGATTATACAGACATTGACATTGCGCCATTTATAGATCACGCTCTGCTGATACCAACCGCTACCTCAAAGCAGGTTGAACAATGGTGTGAAGAAGCAGATAGATTTCATTTTGCGGCGGTTTGTGTCTACCCGACTCATGTGAAGCAAGCCGCAGAACTTCTGCACGGTAAAAAGCCGAAAGTTTGTACAGTGATTGGCTTTCCTACCGGGGCAACAACTTCCGCAACAAAGTTATATGAAGCTCAAGAAGCAGTGGAAAATGGAGCCACTGAGTTAGATGTGGTGATAAATTTGGGCTGGTTAAAAGCAGGCGACACTGAGAACGTACACCAGGAAATTGCCGAAATATGTGAAGAAACTGGGCAAACGGTAAAGGTGATTTTAGAAACTAACCTGCTGACGGATGCGGAAAAAAGACTTGTAGCAGAAATCTGTATGGATGCTGGTGCAGCATTTCTCAAAACGAGTACTGGTTGGAATGGCGCTACGACAGTAGAAGACGTACGACTTTTGAAAGAAGTCACACAAGAGCGGGTTGGAATTAAAGCCTCAGGAGGTATTCGTACCATCGATCAAGCTTTAGACTTAATTATGGCGGGTGCAACCAGATTAGGCACTTCTTTTGGTATCGATTTGCTTCATCAGCGCCATAGACGGGACTTGAGTGAGTAGTCATTTGTTCTTTGTCTTTTGTCTCAAGCTAATGACCAATAACTAATGACTAATGAGTAAAACTTATAAAGCAACTGGAATTAATCTTAAAGCTCAGGCTCTGGGAGAATCAGATAGACTCGTGACAATTTTGACACCAGAGTTTGGTCTAATTCGAGCTGTAGCGCCAGGATCACGAAAACATAACTCTAGTCTTGGTGGTAGAAGTGCAATGTTTGTGGTAAACGAGCTACTGATTGCTAAAGGGCGATCGCTCGATAAAATCACTCAAGCACAAACAATCAAATCTTATCCAGGTCTTGCTAGAAACTTAGGAAAGTTGGCTGCTAGCCAGTATTTAGCAGAAATAGTACTATCTGTAGCGTTAAGCGAGCAACCCCAAGAAGAACTTTATGAGTTACTCAACGAACATCTCAATCGTTTAGAAGTTTTAGAAAGCGCAGAAACATTAAATGTTTTAGCACATCTGGCTCATGGGGTATTTCACCTTTTAGCTTTGGCGGGACTAACTCCCCAAGTACAAGTCTGTTGCATCACTGGACGCTCTCTGATACCAAATTTTACAGATCCAGCTTGGCAAGTCGGATTCAGCATACCAACAGGTGGAACAATTTGCTTAAGTGCTTGGGAACGTCTGAAGGAGGAGAAAAGAAAACAACAAAGTTTTCCTAGCTTTCCACCTCATCACCCCAGTTCCACAACTTCTTCCACCATTCCTGCTACTGTGAAAGAGAAGCCTGCCAACTACCAAACAATTATTCATCGACAAGAAATACCAGTTATATCAAGCCGCTTGAATGCAACAGAACTTGCTATACTCCAGCACCTGTCGCAACCAGAGATCATCCAAGAACTAACCAGAAATGATGGCTGGTTATCCGTTGAGCAAGTTTTGCGCTCCTATGCTCAGTATCACATTGGTCGCCCTATTCGCTCTGCTGCTTTAATAGATTCTTATTTAGCTGCTAACCATGATGCAACCGTCTGATTTGGATCCAAAAATCCTACCGTTATCACAAAGTTACGCTAGGAAACAGAATAAGGCATCAATGCCTAAAATCGCTAATAACCCAAATATTCCCAAGTCTCTACCCAGTCATGTTAACTTGCACGAACAAGCAAAAGACGTTTTTGTAAATCAGAAAAATTATACATCGGAAATCTCAAAAACTGATGTCACTAACCACAAACAACAGTCGGAAAACAATTTGACCTCTAACGAGGCAAATGGTAAAAATAATATTTCAGAACATAGCACCCAAAAGGCGACAGCAACTGTAGCAAAAACAACAGAAATAACAGAAGCTTCTGGACTCGAATCAGAAGCTGGATCAGCTGAACAGCTAGAGCAAGGGTTTTTGCCGATATTAAAAAACCCCAACTTTTTGGCTCTTTGGGGTGGTCAAGTCTTTTGTCAGATGGCAGATAAAGTGTATCTGGTTTTGATGATTGCCATTATTAATACTCAGTTTCAAACAAGCGAACAGAGTATTAGTGGTTGGGTTTCAACGCTGATGATGGCTTTCACTATTCCGGCAATTCTTTTTGGTTCCCTTGCTGGTGTGTTTGTAGATCGCTGGTCAAAAAAGGCGGTGCTAGTAGTAACAAATGTTTTGCGCGGCATACTAGTATTGGCAATTCCAGCAATGCTGTGGCTGACTCATGATTGGCAACCATTAGTGGGAGTTTTGCCAGTGGGTTTTGCCATCCTTTTGGCAGTGACTTTCTTGGTTTCTACGCTGACGCAGTTTTTTGCGCCAGCAGAACAGGCAGCTATGCCTTTAATTGTCAAAGAACAGCATTTACTTTCGGCAAACTCACTGTACACAACAACAATGATGGCATCAGTGATAGTTGGGTTTGCTGTTGGGGAACCATTGTTAGGGGTAGCAGATCAATTGTGGTCGCAAGTAGGTGGTAGTGATGGACTAGGCAAAGAACTTGTAGTGGGTTCCAGTTATGCGATCGCTGGATTCGTTTTGTTGTTGCTTGTCACTCATGAAAAACCTCAACAAAGCGAAAAACAATCTCCTCACATTTTTGCTGACTTGCAAGATGGTTTGCGTTATCTCAAAGAAAATAATCGTCTTCGCAATGCACTTGTCCAACTGATTATTTTGTTCTCTGTATTTGCGGCATTAACTGTTTTAGCCGTTCGTATGGCAGAATTAATTCCTAACTTAAAAGCTTCCCAATTTGGCTTTTTACTAGCAGCAGGCGGTGTTGGTATTGCCATTGGTGCAACTCTTTTAAGTTTATTCGGTCAGCGCTTGTCCTATACCCAATTAAGTTTGTGTGGATGTATAGGAATGGCAGCATCTCTTATCGGTCTGTCGATCTTTACTAAACAGTTATGGCTTGCCCTGTTTTTAATCACATCGTTAGGTGTGTTTGGGGCGTTGGTGGGTATTCCCATGCAAACAGCTATCCAAACAGAAACTCCGCCAGAAATGCGTGGGAAAGTCTTTGGTTTACAAAACAATGTGATTAATATTGCTTTGTCCTTACCCCTAGCAGTAACAGGCGTGGCAGAAACCTTTCTTGGATTACAGACAGTGTTCTTGGTATTAGCTGGGATTGTTTTTTCTGGTTGTATATTGACCAGTTACACTTCTTCTAAGTAGCTCTGCGATAAAAAGAGTTAATCTTCAACTTTTACAACCGATTATCTACTGAAAACTTCAGTTGTTATGGTAGACTTACCTCAGTACTAAACTCTCACGAGTCTTGCTGGGAATCAACCCAAGTTTGAGCTAGACGTTATACGTAACGTCTACGAGGGTTGTTATAAGTTACATAACATTAACAACCCAAAAGTGAAGTAAGTAAAGCCAAAAATACACTTGTCTAGAAATGTACAAAGCTTTTGTACAAGGTGACAGTAACTTTTGTGTTGCCCCAAGTTAAGAACCAGCAAGTAAAGCGAGACAAAGGACTAATTAAAAAAGGACAAAAACCTAATATAATAAATTCGCTTTACTGATAGCTAACAAAGAATGCGTATAGCCTGGATTGGAAAAAAATCACCCTTTTGTGGCAATGTAACCTACAGTAGAGAAATTACAAATGCCTTGTTAGACCGGGGACACCAAGTTAGCTTTCTCCACTTCGCTCAAGAGGAATCGGATGTGGGGAACTTGCCTAATTGTCAAGAAGTCACCCTACCCTTCATCTACAAGTCTCAGGTTTACACAATTCCAACTTTCAAAGCGACTAAGGTTTTAACTCAGTCGCTGCGACGCATTAAACCTGATATAGTCCATGCTTCTCTGACTTTATCTCCCCTCGACTTCGTTCTACCAGAAATTTGTGAGCGACTGAAATTACCTCTGATTGCTACCTTCCATACACCATTTGCTGGAAAGGGCGCAAAACTGGTATCAGGAACACAACTTTTGGCTTATCAACTCTACGCACCTTTTTTGGGTAATTATGATCGCGTGATTGTCTTTTCCCAAATTCAACGAGAATTATTGGCTCGCATGGGTGTTCAGGAACAAAACATTGCTGTCATTCCCAACGGTGTGGATGTTGAAAAATATTCTCCCGGTCTTTCCAAAGTCAAAGAAGAATTTCGCGCTGAACGTTTGTTTGTCTACCAAGGTCGGATAGCGCCAGAAAAAAACGTTGAAGCCCTCCTCCGTGCTTGGAAAGATGCACAAATGGGACCAGATAGCAAATTGCTCATTGTTGGCGATGGTCCGTTGAAACCTTCTTTAGAGCCATTTTACGATTTGGAGCACAATATTCTCTGGTTAGGATTTGTTGCTGACGAACAACGACGGATCGAAGTTTTACGGGGAGCAGATGTATTTATTTTACCATCTTTAGTAGAGGGATTATCTTTGTCTCTGTTAGAAGCAATGGCTTGTGGAGCCGCTTGCATAGCAACAGATGTCGGTGCAGATGGAGAGGTCATGGAAAAAGGAGCGGGTGTTATTCTTAACACAAAAACTGTACGTTCCCAATTAAGAACCCTCTTGCCACTATTTCAAGATCATCCCGAATTAACAACCTTGCTGGGGCAGAAAGCCAGAAAGCGGGTATTAGAACAGTATACTCTTAGTAGTAATATTACTCGACTTGAAGAACTTTATACTAAAGTTTTGGAACAGCGACGACCCGTACCGCTAAGTTGGGGGGCGTGAATTAGATAGGGGAAAGGGCATTCCTATGCACGACTTACGAAACCTCACCCTGCCCTGTCGGGCATCCCTCTCCTTATTAAGGAGAGGGAAAGATT
>NZ_CAWPKW010000014.1:0-954 GCF_963888615.1 Brasilonema octagenarum UFV-OR1
GAAGGAACGCAATTTGACACAGATACTTTCTTAGTTAAAAGTGGTAGTCTACCAGCAAATATTTCTTACGCCGCCCATATTCAAGTCACGCGAATTGAGCCAGAAGAATACTTACCACCGCAACCAGGAGACACCGTCAATCTGGCTGTGGATGATGATTTAAAACGTGCTTTGCACTTTGATGGCATGGAAAAACGCATCAGCGCAGGGACGATGCGTAACAGTAGCCCAGCTTATTTGAACTATGAGTTTATTGATGGTTCAAAAGGCGCTCATATAAATATTTCCGGTGTATCAGGAGTGGCGACGAAAACATCTTATGCTCTATTTTTACTCCAGGGTATTTTAACTTCTGCTGCTTTGGGTTCCCATCGCGCTAACACTAAAGCCTTGATTTTTAACGTCAAAGGTGAAGATTTATTTTTCTTAGATAAGCCGAATGCCAAACTCAAAGAAGAAGATTTGGCGGAATACAAAAAATTGGGAATACCCGCAGAACCTTTTAAAGATGTGCGTTTTTGTGCTGCACCTAGGAGAACCAGTCACGATGTAGACCCGCATTTAGACCAACGCCCTGATAATATTTCAGTTTACCTGTGGAGTATTAGGGAATTATGCCGCGATCGCCTCTTTAGTTTCCTCTTTGCTGGCGAAGATTTAGAAAGAGGGAATTTAGGATTTTTAGTATCTGTTGTAGAGGAAAGATTAGCACGTTTAGCAGAAGAAAACGATAGACGCAAGCGAGGAGTTCATCTAGATGTAGAAGAACCATTTGGCGCACCACAAAAAAGACAGGTGAAAACCTTTAGAGATTTAATTGAATTTCTAGAAGATAAACTAGTCGAAAATGTAGACAATGGCTGGTTAGGGCGAAATGTTGCCTCAACTGCTGAAGCTTTAATTCGTCGCTTGTGGGGAATTAGTGACGAAATGGGTCACTTAATTCGCGGAGAT
>NZ_CAWPKW010000015.1:0-19085 GCF_963888615.1 Brasilonema octagenarum UFV-OR1
GCGCTTACGCCCAAGCCGCGTGCGCTTTGCGCTTACGCAGTCGCCTAGGTCGGGAAAGCCGTCATTCGCGCTGTCTCACCACCTGCGTGGACTTAAATAAAAATAGCGATCGCCTAATTTTCCCTCATAACTTCTGCGATACGCATGATTGCGTCTGCTCTTTGGGCGATCGCTCGTGGTTTGCAGCATTGATTACCCGATAGCAGGGATTCGGATTTCCCTACCAGTTCGGTAAAAGTGGCTATCTTCGATTCCGAGGATAGGCATATAGCTGCAAAGCTATCTTACGGAATGAAAATACGACTCGCGCCCATGTAATCGTTAATGTACATCACAATTTCTACAATACGGTTGGCGCAGCGTTCTCTATAGTCAGGTTCATAGAGGCGATCAACCTTCCCAATTGTAAGTACAGGTAGCGAACTCGGTGAATTTTCTTCACGCATCATTGAACATAAAGAATGAAGGCATAAGGCTTTCAGCCACGCTGCGCGAACGAATATTACAAAACAATAACGGAAGGAATCCATTACTGCTGATGAAGTCTGTATAAGAACACCTACTCGTAAGAGAAAGGGGCAACGGTCAATCAAGTCGGAAGCTTACGCCGTAGCCCGTCAGGATTGGTGTTGGGTAGTTCACAGTAATGCCCTTCGTGTGAGGGATTTTTTGGCATTTTTTTCTATTTCTACCCCAGAAGTGCATAAGTTGATTGTGCCTGCACCTATTAAGAATATACGAGAAGGGAAAAGTTTCCAAACTTATGCTCAGTCTCAAATGGGATACTTAAGCGGCAGAATGATTGATTATTCCGTAAAGCTTTAAAGTATCTTACCATTAGTCGCCACGAGTCATAAATGTGGACAAGAACACGGTTGAAATCATGCAACTTGGTAAACAAGGAGAAAAAATGATGCACACTGATTTGATTGATGCAACTTGTAAAGAAATTCTACGCCTGATTAGCAATCAGAATGATCTTCTAGATGAGTTACTGGAAATGCCTGACTTACTTAAGGAAAATAGTGAGGACGGACAGCAAAGAACCGACAGCCACACAGTGAAAGAATGGAAAAAGATTATTAATGACGAAGCACAAAAGGTTAACGAGCAAGAAATGGTTTTGGCAGTGATAGGCACTATGAAAGCCGGTAAATCAACTACCATTAATGCCATTGTAGGCTCAGAGATATTACCCAATCGTAATCATCCAATGACTTCCTTGCCAACATTAATTAGGCATAAGATAGGACAAAAAGAACCTGTTTTATATTTTCCGAAATATCAGCCTATTGAAAAGATGGTTCATGATATCAAGGAAAAATTGTCTTATTTGAAAAAGAGTAACCAATTAGACTCAGTAGAACTGTATAAAGACAAATATGGAAAAGAGCTAATTCAAAGCATTCTTGAGGAAAAATTTTATCATTTTCAAGACCGCTATAAGGGGCAAGAGAACATATTCAATTTGTTAAAGTTTTTTAATGATTTGATACGGTTAGCTATAGACTCTAAGATCTCTGTTAATATTCCCATTGAAGACTATGAAAATATATATGATTTACCGATTATTGAAGTAGAGTTTTTCCATTTAGCTGATGTAAAGCCACTAACCACAGGAAAGTTTGCTGTATTAGATACACCTGGTCCTAATGAACTGATGCTGGGTGAAAAGTTACGCAAAGTACTAAGAACTCAAATAGCAAGAGCATCAGCAGTATTAGCAGTTGTCGATTACGCTCAATTAAGATCTGAAGCGGAAGGTCAAATTCGTGAAGAACTAGTAAGCCAGATTGAGCAGACTGGAGACCGTTTGTTTGTTCTCGTCAATCAGTTTGATCGAAAAGATCGTAACGGCATGACCTTTGAGGAAGTAAAGCGTTATGCTGCAGAAAATTTTCTGCAAGGGCGAATTAGAGAGGATCGAGTGTATCCGGTATCTGCTCTTAATGCTTACCTCTCTAATCGTGCCCTAAACGAGACTGAGGGAAATAAAGACTTACCAGATTATCGAAATAAAGAAAATTTTTGGGTGGAAGATTTTGCTTTACGGGCTTTTGGTGTTTCTTGGGAAGATGATATTCGGGATGTACAGGAAGTTCGTAACAACGCAAAAACGCTACTTACTCGCAGCAACTTTAACCAACTTCTCAACGAAGTAATTTTAAAAGCAGCAAGTACAGCTGCATTGATAAGTATGCAATCTGCTAGTGCAAAATTGTTGGTTCATGGAAAAGAACTGGAGAATTTTCTAGAGTTACGCCGTGGTGCTTTGACTAAAAGTGTAGAAGAGATTGAGCAACTGATAGATGGTTTGGCACAAGATATAGAAGAAATTGAAAATGCTGAAGCAAAAGCCGATCAAGAGTTAAAACAGTTGATAAATAAATTTTTAGAAGCTGCTCAACAAGAATATGAAACGATGAAGCAGGAGTTGAAATCAGCCTTGGAAGGCTACTTTAATGAGGGAAAAAAACAAGAAAAGCAGGAGTTAGAGCAAAAAGAACAAGAAAGACTTAAACAAGAAACTGAAATAGAAAGAATTCAAAAACGACTTAATGAATTTTGGATCACTCCATTCTTCGGTAAAAAATTACGTCTGATAGAACATCTGAACAAAATCCAGAGTGATAATGTACAACAAAAATATTATACATTTAATCCGGAGAATCCAAAAATTCGATTCGATTATAAAAACGAAGCGAATGAGTTTTTAGCACAACTAAATCAAACGATTAGTTATATTATCGATGATTATCTAAAACAGCTAGAATCAGCACTAAATTATTTATCAAATAGCTTTGAACAAACAGTTACTCAAACAATGACATACAGGGTGGGAAAAATACTAGATAATGCCAAAGATCGATTAAAAGATCAAGGTTTTTTAGTTGATTTTAATGTTCCAAACTTAGATTTTGAGAGTAACGATATTGATGTTGCTGAACTTTTGCTATCGAGCATAGAAAATTCTAGTCAAAAAATATCAGAAACTAGATCTAGGAAGGTTAAAGGTTTTTGGCGGGGTCGTGTATCGCGATTTTTTGGTAGTTTTTTTAGTAAGCCTGATTGGGGATACGAGTCTTATGAACATTCACAAGATATAAATTACTACGTTGTTGATGTGGCAGATATCGGGAAAAAGGTGCTGACAAGTTTGGACAGTAGTATTCAAGAACTAAGCACAAACAACCAAGCTTTACTTAATCAAAAAATTAAACCTCTATTAGACGACTATTTCAATGATTTAAGATATTATCTTGAAAGATTCCGAGGAGACTTGAAAGATAGTATTGATAATCATCAACTGAGTGTTGAAGAAAAGAATAAGCTAAAGCAACGAATTAGTGAATTGAAAGACCGGGCAGAGTTGCATAAACAAGATGTTGAATCCATCAAGCAGAATTTGGAGTGACATGAGAGAATTTAATCAAAATGATGGAGACAACCCAACTAAACTGGATCAACTGCGAAAGCTACATCCTCAGTTAACAGAAAAAGCAATAGTCGATTATGTCAACGGTCTTGAGGTTCTTGATGATCATTTGCGATTCCGTGACCGAACTAACAATAAGTTCTTCATAAGAATCTGGGATTCCATCACTGGTAAGACAGCACAACGTCAACAAATCATTGACCATAATATAATTACTAGCCTCAACACAGTTTATGTTTGGCTACAGGATATTCAACTCCATCAAGGTGAAAGTGATATTGCTGTTACTAGCTTGGCAGGTAAGTTAGCAGAAACTCGTACAGGTCTGATGCGCTTACAAAAGCGACACAACGAGCTAGCAGAAAATGTGCAAGCGATTGAACAACGCCTTGAACAATTTGAAATTCAAGTTGAGAACCGTTGGACTAGATTAGAGTCTGAAGTTCAATACCTCTCAGCTCAAGCTCATTTGGATCAGGTATTTATCAAATGGCAAGCAAGGTACTCGAAGAAATATCCACCGCTAGCAGGACTCTATTTAATGATAGATGAACTTTACTGGGGTAAGTTTGGGATCTACTGCCGAAAAAAATTTGGAACAAGCGAAGTGTGTCAACTGATGGAACAGTTAGGTGATAAAGCTTTAATTCTGATGGAAACGGATTTAAAAGGTGATGTTTCTCAGTTAATGTTTCCAAAAGAATGGTTATCTCCCATTCAGAATTTACCTGAAGAATCGCGTGAAGCGCTGAGCTATTTGAGCAATTGGGCAGATCGACAAACTACTCCTGTTACTTGGGCGATTAGAAATGCTGCCTTACTTGAATCTGGACTTCCTGATGATTTTCCTCGCGTTTTTTCAGGAGAACACGCAATTAACCATTTAATGTATGAAAACAAAAAACGAATACAGGGCAACAATGACTACTAAACCTTATCGAGTAGGCTTGGTTTTATCTGGTGGTGGTGCTAGAGGTGCATATCATGTAGGCGTGATTAAATACCTAGCTGACATGAACATTTCAATTGATGCCGTCGCTGGTGCTAGTATTGGTGCTTTAAATGGTGCAGTTGTAGCAGCAGAACCCAATCTCAAAATAGCATTTACACATTTACAGGAAATTTGGGATTCACTTGCTGCTAATAGTCCGATCAAGATTAATAGTACAGAAACAATTAACTACATTGGTCGGATATTGCTTGGTCAAATTGCTCCACTAATAGCTGGAACAAGTGATCCATTATCAAGTGTAGCCAATCTTGAGACTCTATTTTCGGAAAACATAGGTTTGGGGGATGAAAGTTCTATCCATAGGTTGTTAGATAAATATTTAGACTTAGAAAAACTTCAGAAAGGTTTACCTTTATACGTTTCCGTATATCGAAGTCAAGGTAGCTTGAATGATTTATTTTCTGCAATTATAGCTTCAGTAAACTTAAATAATACGAAACATTCTGAGTTTTTACATATTCAATCCCTGAAGCGAACTCAACAACCCATAGCCATTCTTGCTTCAGCTGCTCTTCCCCTGTTATTTAAGGCTAAACAGATCGAGGTGAATGAAACTAACTATTTCTATTCAGATGGTGGTCAAGGAGGTGTAAGAAATGTCCAAGGCAATACTCCCATCACTCCATTGCTTGAATTAGCAAATTGTACCCATATTATTGTCAATCATCTAAGTGATGGGAGTTTATGGGATCGTAATGCTTTTTCAAAGACTTTTCCAAACACCACTGTTTTAGAAATTCGTCCAGGAAGATTTATAAAACGTCAACAAGGTCTAGCAAAAGACTTAATAGACTTTGATGCCAAAAATATTCAATCTTGGATTGAACAAGGTTATGAAGATACTCAACGTTGTTATGAAAGCGTTGCTCGTCCTCTCCATATTCGTGAAATAGCCAATCAGGCTAAAAAGCAACGAGATGAAGCAATAAATGAATTAGACAATGATGATTTCCATATTGACTAAACCTAACAGGCGTTGCGACTGTTGTGTTGCAAAAATTTCTTGAGATAAACGTGCTATTTGGCAAGCTTTGATTATGCAGCGACTCCAAAAATTTGAGCAAGAAATTTCACTTGATGTGTCTTACCCCTCTGCGTGTCTTTAGACCGCAGAGGGTTCAATTTACCAACACTTGATAAAAATTTATTGTATCGTACGTTTAATTACGATTAATTATAATGATTATGTCTAGTGATGCAATGACTCAACCAGAATTATCGACTCCCTCAGCCGATAAGCCCCACAATCCCCGCCAGATTCTGAGTGTACGAGAATTAAGTGCTTTGAATACGCGCTCTAACTACAAAGGGCTGGTTCAACTGGCTTTTCATCTAACTGTCATCGGATGCAGTGGCTACCTGTGGGTAACAAACTTTGGCAATTGGTCGCTAGCAATACCTGCACTGGCAATTTACGGCTTTAGTATTGCTGCCATGTTTGCACCTATGCACGAATGCGTTCACAGAAACGTTTTCACGAACAATTCTGTGAATGATGCTGTTGCTTGGTGTGCGGGCTTGCTCTCATTTTACAACAGTACTTTTTTCCGTCACTACCACAAATGGCACCACCTCTACACTCGCGTTCCTGACAAAGATCCGGAACTAACTGATCCCAAGCCGAGCAATCTGGGTAAATACTTGTTAATAATTAGTGGTTTACCCTGGTGGAAAGGAAAGATACGCGGGCATTTTCGCGCCGCACTTGGTCAACTTGACGATTGTCCATTTGTGCCAGAAACAGCACGAGGTGAAGTGATTCGCTCAACTCGCTGGCAATTAGCTGTTTATGTAGTGGTAATCGTCCTCTCATTTGCAGTCAGACAGCCTTGGTTTATCCTTTATTGGCTACTACCGCTCGTTGTTGGTCAGCCGATTCTGCGTTTTATTCTACTAGCAGAACATACAGGTTGCACTCTTGACGCGAATTTGCTCACGAATACACGCACAACACTGACGCTTTTGCCTGTGCGATTTTTAATGTGGAATATGCCATTTCATGGAGAGCACCATTTATACCCATCAATTCCCTTCCACGCACTGCCGAAAGCCCATCAACAGTTGAGTTCACACTTTGCCCACATTGAGCCAGGCTACATCAAAGTCAACAGGGATATTATTGTTACATCGGGACGACCGGCTTGAAAAGACTACACAGTTTTCCCCTACACCCCTACACCGTTCGGCTGAGCGCTCACGGCGAAGCCCTTACACCCCTGTGTTTCTTGAGAGCATCATTAACTACATTGAGGCTGTGTGACAAATGCCAAAGAATCTTGAAGAACAATTCGCTTACCAGCATCAAGACCGTTATCGGCTGGAAAATATTCCGGAGTTTGTTAATTTTATCAAAAATGGTACAGAAGATTCACGCCTTAAAGCATTACAACAAATTGAAAAGATTCTTTTACGAATTCATAATACATATGCGATCGCCTGGGATTTTGGCGGTGTCTTGATGGATGGACATAATAAATTTTTTATTGAACTATATGCACGCTCAAAAGGAGTTGATTTAAGTACTGAACAACTAACCCAACTTTGGCAGATTATCTTTAAAAGCGATCCGATTCCTGGTGTGAATTATGATGCTCTCAAAATTGGTCAGGCAACTCCGGAACAATTTGCTGCTCACTCAATTGGGCAGTTTAATACCGCGTTTGCGGCTACAGGAAAAGAACAGATTGAGATTACCAATCAAGAGATTCGGGATTTTCTAATTCTCTACTACAGTCATTACGAACCCAAGCATGAAACTGGCGAGATATTGCAGCGCCTTGAGCGACTAGGAATCCGCCAGTATGGGTTAACTAATAATTTTATGGCAAAAATAGAATATTTCTTGGAACAGGATGAGTTCGATTATTTGCAAGGACTGATTCAAATTGTATCTGAGAAGTTTGGTGTTAGCAAACCTAATCCCAAAATATATTTGTCGTTTAAACAGCACGCTTTTATTGACCGCTTTGCTCAGGACGTGTTACAGCTAGACTTACCAAATTCGGCAATTTCTCAGTTATGGCAAGCTATCTTTCAAGAAAACAAAGAAGCTGAAAACTTTGTAGCATATGAGCAACAACGAATTAACTTAGAGCAAGTGAGCCAGTATGCGCTCGCACAATATAATCAAGTATTAAAGGAACTTGGTTATGCTGCCGTTGATGTCACTTCATTTGCCAGCCGATGGCTAGATTTTTGGACGACTCAGTATGAACGAATTGGGCAGCAAACAATTTTTGTAGATGATAAAGTCAAAAACTTAAATCAAGCCTTTAAATATGAAGGAATATTAGGAGTTCATTATAATGCCAACGAAGGGCAAAAGTTAGCTGACCAACCCGTTCTGAAAGAATTATTAGAGCAAGAACAACTCAAGCAAGTTGTCCAAACATTACGAGAACTCACAGCGGTTGAGAATTCTGTAGGAGAGCGAGCAAAACTTGCCCTTGAACAGTTGATGCCGTTTCGCATTCGTCATGAAAAACTGAATTGGTCGCAAGCAAAAAAGCATCAGCCAATTATTGATGCAGTATCAGACAAGCAAATTTATACGCTGCTTCAGCAACATTATGAACAGCTTTATGCGACACATTTTCAGTTTGGTCAATTGGTAAGTTATCAGTATGCTCTCATTCATAGACTAGCCATATTACCTGAATACACTTATGATGATGCTCGTCAGATTGTACTGAAACTCTTCGAGACATCAGATCTATTTTTCAACCAAAACCGCGATTTTTCTACTTTGCAACAGGAAAGCGAAATACCGCAAGACATTGCAACTCATGTAAGTGACACAGAAGAAACAGAGTCTATCCTAAAGAAAAGCTTACTGCCAGAGATTATACGCAAGATCGTTGATTACATTGATGTCTTGGATGTGTCCCGTCAGCCGAGCATTCAAGGTTTGATAAGCCAATTGCAAACTCAAGTAGAGGATTTAGAAACACTCAAGCAATTCATGGAGCAATTACTGCGACAGCTTACTGTTTTGAAATCGATGCAAGTTGTGCCGTGGCAGCCGATTGAAGAATCATTTAAACAGTTGCAAAAAACGCTGATCTTAAGTTTTGAATCATCGAGTTTACAACAAACTCAATCATTTTTATTGCGTCAACTAGAAGAATGGTATCAGCAGTTAGAACTAGATGCACAAGAGATATCAATAGATTTAATGCCCTTAGAACGCATGGTTGCTGAATGGGAGCAGGAGATTGATCAGTTAGAAAGTATTTATTTCCAGCAGTATCGCGATTGGAAGATTCTCAAAGAGCAGGAGAAAGTCGCCTTGTATCAAGATCCCCTGTTAGACGAGGTGCGTGAACAATTTCTAAGCGAGGATCTCTATGAATTTATGCGAACATTGATGCGACGGCTATATGATCTGCCACAGTGGAAAGACTTGACTAAGCCGACGATTATTTTGGTGAGTGGGGCATCCGGTTCGGGCAAATCAACTCTTTCAACGCAACTGGCTCAACTTTTTGGAATTCAAAAATTATTTTCTACTGATGAGGCCGGACGAGCTAATACCAAAGCGATTCTAGATTTTCTGTTTGGTGAAGAAGAAGCAGAAAACGCGTTTCCTGCTTTATACCAGTCCTCGTTTGAGGGGAGTATGCAATTATATTATAATCAGGCAATTTTGACGATGATCGGGGTGGAAGGACTCATTCAACGATTACAAAAACAAAACACATCGGCATTAATTGAAGGTGTAGGGTTAATGCCGGGGTTATTATCAGAGACAATTTTTGAACTCCTCAATGTTGATTGGCTGATTGTGCAAGTTGATCACGAACAGCATTGGCAACATTTTACCCTTCGGTCTGAGTCAGCAACGCAGCGAAGTGCCAAACGGTATCAGGCTAATTTTGATCTGATTCGACAAATCCACGATCGCATCGTCGAAATGGCTTTAGCACATGGATTAACGATTGTGGAAAATAAAGGGTCGATTCAAGAAGCTGTAAGTATAGCGATCGAACGCATTAAAAGTCCCTTGGCTGACCAATTTTTCGAGATGAGCACAGATAGCATCCGAGACGCGATGAACGAGCTTTTAGCCCAGCAACGACAGCATTTGCCGGTGAAGGTTCGGTTTGATGTTAAACGTGCGGCAATGAATTTGGGAATCAAGCTAAGTATAATTACTGACCTTTTGTATCGCTTTGGATTTCAAGAAGTACCAAATCAGCGTCATCAGTGGATTCGACAACCTTTACGCAATGTGCAATTTATTCGGGGATAAGGTGCTCTATACTACATTTGGAGGGGTTCTCATCCTCCCACTGGAGGCTTGATAGTTTGAAAACACGTCCTAAAACTCGGGCAACTTGATCACCATTGAACCTTTTTCCCAGTCATCCGGTCTTATAAATACAAGCTAAAAACAAGCAACGTAACGAATAGAGAGGTACTCCTCAGGTGTTAGTTGTGCCACTTAACGTTTCAAAAGAAAGTCAATTCAACGGTAACTCAGAAAACGAATCTGATAGTTACTTGGTGCAACAATGTCTTTGTGGCAACTCTGAAAGTTTTCGTCAGCTTTACCGTCGCCATCAGCAGCGAGTGAGGTCAATCCTTTATCAGCTGTGCGATCCATCTTACCTGGATGATTTGGTGCAGGAGGTGTTTTTAAGAGCTTGGAAAGGTTTGCCCAAGTTTCGAGGAACGGCAAAATTCTCCACCTGGCTTTACCGGATTGCTTGGAATGTGGCTTCTGACCAGCGACAGAGAGTAATTCAAGGGCGGACTCAATTACAGACCCTTACTGAAAAAACTCCTATTCAAGAAGATGCCCCGGATCTAATGGATTTGCATTATCAAGATTTGGTGCAGAGGGGACTAGCAAATTTGAGCTTTGACCATCGCACGATTTTGGTTTTGCATGACTTAGAGGAAGTACCTCAAAAAGAGGTAGCTCAAATCTTAAACATTCCTTTGGGAACAGTCAAGTCACGCCTATTCCACGCCCGTGCTGCCATGCGTCAATTTCTTCAGCAACAAGGAGTGCTGTTATGAGTGAGTTTCCGAATGATGACAAAGACCTAATTCATTTTCTGCGTCAGCATCGTTCTAAAGTTCCACCTGCATCACTGGATTTGGAAAAGCGGATCTTACAACAGGTACAAGTTTCGCCCATACAACTTGTGCGCCACTTTTCACAGATGTGGTTGGTTCCACCCGTTATAGCAGCTGGATTAGTAGCTGCTGTGGTTAGTTATCGTGCCTTAATACCTATACAACCAAGCGCAGCTGAAGTTGCGACTTTAGAGACATTTATCGAAAACAACTGGCATTGTATACTTAGCCCAGAAGGCGATGTTTTTTACCAAAATGAACCAGCGACTGATTAATCTACAAGGATGAACACTTTGAACATCCGATGAATAGCGCTGTCACACTATCAAATTATAAACAAACAACTATGATTTCAACTACCTCAATATTGCAACAAACCAAGGCGATCGCTGCCATACAAATATCTGCCCTTAAAATAGTAGCAAGATTCATAGTTGTTCTTGTAGTTATTTATTATGGAACTTTCCTGGATGTCTTGTCAGGTACAAGGCAAGACTGAATCCTTGAAGTAGCAATTGGGCAAAGCCAATCATCTTTACAGCCGCTCTGCGCAGAGCGCAGATCGCGTAAGCGCAGCGTCTCGTAGAGAAGCTATCGCATGTGTGCGTAGTGAGTACGTTCTATTCATCTACTAGTTACTAAAGACAAGTTTTATGTTTCTCCATCGTACTACTTTTATAATTGCGGCTACAATGATTGCTCTTGGTACTAGTATCGCTCTTGCCAAGCCAAATTCAATGTTACCTCAAGTCCTTGCTCAAAACCCCGCACCTACAAAGCGTCCGCAACGTGGTCAAGCTGGGTGGTTGAAGGATTTAAACCTGACACCACAGCAGATACAACAAATTAAAACGATTCGTACTCAATCCAAAGACCAAACTGCCCAAAAAAGACAGGCAATTCGTCAAGCGCAGCAGGAATTGAAAGCTCTCATGGCAGCGACAGCATCCAAAGACCAAGTGCGCGATAAATATAACCAACTCAGAACGCTCAGACAGGAGCTTGCTGATATTCAGTTTGACAATACACTTGCCATCCGAGAAGTTTTGAACCCAGAACAACGGCAGAAGTTTGCTGAGCAAATGCACAACAAACGGTAGTAAATTTCCAAACCAGAACGAGTATGAAACCAAAGTACTGGGTGGTATCAACTTTTGTGTTGCTAGGAGGAATCGTACTCAACCAGTGCAGCCCCCCAACTCCAGGCAGCATTAATCTTGGGTAGCCCAGAATTTATGCGACCCTAACAGCTTTTAAGAAACACAGGGAACGCTTAACGCTTAACAGACTTGAAAATCTCTTGGTGAGCGTGTTTTCTCATTAGTTCGTGTCCTAATCTAACTGGCGACTGCGATACTATAAAAAGCCTAGATTGTCAACAATCTAGGCTTAGCAAAAACACACAAAATTGAGAATTGCGGCAATTTTCAGATAGATAGACCAAAGTCGCAGGAGTACAAAAAAATTGCACCCTTACGAACGATGTAGTTCATCTAGGTGAAAACAGCCGCATAGTATACAAGTATTATATAAACTTTTCCCAAAAGAGCAAATCCAATTTTTAATTATAGAGTCTAGTAGTTTGTCTCTGGTGGCAGTAAAAAGGCAAACAGCTCCCCCAAATAAAGTAAGCGTTCTGATTCTAATTCTAAAAGTACAGTGCGAAACCTCACCCCTTCCCCTCTCCTTAGTCTACCGTGTACACACCAGATCGCTTTTCACCCTCCGGGGATGTCCTCCGGACACGCTACGCTAACGCCAGATGCCTACTAGGTCGGGAGAGCCCTCCGGGTTCGGGGGTAGCCCCTAAGGGGCAAAGCTCGCCGGGGGGATACTCCCCCCGGCAGACTTTGGCGCTGCGCAAACGCAATCGACGGGAAACGGAGCCACTGCGGTGGTGAGGCAGTCCGGTCTTGGTGGTTTCCCCAAGGAGGAACTGCCGAAAGGGTCTCCCGGCATAAAGCAGGTGGCGTCCAAGACTGCGACCCCCTCACCGTCATTCGCACTGCAGGTCTGACCTCACCCTCGCTTGAATCGGCGCTAAAATCTTTCCCTCTGCGAGCTTTGGAGAGGGATGCCCGACAGGGTTGGGTGAGGTTCCTTTGGGAGTTTTGGGTAATTCGATGACTTGTGTGTACACTGTAGCTACTGCTAAATCTCACACCTCACGTGATGCTTCAATTAACAAGGTCTTATTCTGCACTGCTGGCACCTTCACCACCATTTTCTTATTAAACGTCAACCCATGATCTGCTTTGTCAATCACAATTGTGTCGCCAGGGACAAAAGTATTCTCCAATAGCTTAGTCGCGACGGGGTTTTCCACTTCTCGCTGCAGTGCTCGTTTAATGGGACGTGCGCCGTATACTGGGTCATATCCTGTTTCCACGAGGTAATCACAAGCGGCTGTTGATATCTCCAAAGAAATCTTCTGTTCTTGTAGAAGACTTTCCACCCGCTTGAGTTGAATGCGGATGATGTGTCGCATTTCGCTGCGGCTGAGGGTGTGGAAGAGAATGGTGTCATCAACGCGGTTGAGGAATTCTGGACGGAAGTGCGATCGCAAAGCATGCATGACTCGGTTCTGCATCTTTTCATAATTGGCGTCGTCACCAGATATGTCCAGTATGTGTTCGCTACCAATGTTACTGGTCATGACAATCACAGTGTTGCGGAAATCTACTGTTCGTCCTTGCGAGTCAGTAATTCTGCCGTCATCTAATACTTGCAACAGAATATTAAACACATCCGGGTGAGCTTTTTCCACTTCATCCAACAGCACCACCGAGTACGGACGACGACGAATGGCTTCGGAAAGTTGACCACCTTCTTCGTAACCTACGTATCCGGGAGGTGCACCTACCAAACGGGAAACGGAGTGTTTCTCCATATACTCGGACATATCCAAACGCACTAAAGCGTCATCAGAATCAAAGAGAAACTGTGCTAAAGCGCGGGCGAGTTCTGTTTTACCAACTCCTGTTGGTCCCATGAACAAGAACGAACCAATCGGGCGACTGGGGTCTTTCATTCCCGCACGCGCACGACGAATTGCTGCTGAGACAGCACAAACGGCTTCTTGTTGTCCAACAACTCGCTGGTGTAGATGTGTCTCAAGTTGCAGCAACTTTTGGCGTTCAGATTCCAACAGGCGGTTTACAGGAATTCCCGTCCATTTCGCCACAATTTCAGCAATATCGGCTTCCGTCACCTGTTCGCGTAGCAGGGTTGCACCTGTACTTTGAATTTCTAGCAACTGGACTTCTTTGGCTTCGCGATCGCGCTGCACTCCCTCCAACTTGCCATACTTCAACTGTGCGGCTTTGTTCAAATCATAAGCGCGTTCTGCTTGTTCAATTTGCACTCGCAGCTTTTCTTCTTCTTGCTTTAAGGCACTTATTGCTTCCAGTAGCTGTTTTTCACCTTGCCACTGTCCATTGAATTCTTGCTGTTTTTCCGTCAAATTGACAATTTCTTGCTCAATTCGCGCCAAACGCTCTTTTGTCTGAATCGTAGCTTTCTCTTCCCCAGCCAACGACAGCTTTTCCATTTCTAGCTGCATCAACCGTCGGTCAATATTTTCCAATTCTGTTGGTTTGGAGGTTATCTCCATTTTCAACTGTGCCGCTGCTTCATCCACCAAGTCAATAGCTTTATCTGGTAAGAAGCGGTCAGAAATGTAACGCGCAGATAGTGTTGCAGCAGCTACCAGCGCTGAATCCGAAATTTTAACATTGTGATGAACTTCGTAGCGCTCTTTCAGCCCCCGCAGAATAGAAATTGTATTTTCCACACTGGGCTGATCAACAAAAACTTGCTGAAAACGCCGTTCCAAAGCCGCATCTTTTTCTATATATTTGCGGTACTCATCCAAAGTTGTTGCACCAATGCAACGCAGTTCTCCTCGCGCTAACATGGGTTTGAGCAAATTTCCTGCATCCATCGCCCCTTGTTGGCCCGAACCAGTCCCAACGACGGTGTGCAGTTCATCAATAAACAGCACAATTTGACCGTTGGATTCTATCACTTCCTTGAGGACAGATTTCAATCGGTCTTCAAATTCACCCCGGTATTTTGCTCCAGCAATCAAGCTACCAATATCCAATGACATGAGTTGGCGGTTTTTCAAAGATTCTGGAACATCACCATTGACTATACGCTGTGCTAATGCTTCTGCGATCGCCGTCTTTCCAACTCCAGGTTCACCAATCAGTACAGGGTTATTCTTACTACGACGAGACAATACTTGTATGACTCGGCGGATTTCATCATCCCGTCCTATCACCGGGTCAAGCTTACCAGATTTTGCTTGTTCTGTCAAGTCTCTGCCAAACTTTTGCAGAGCTTCGTAACGAGATTCTGGGTTTTGATCGCTCACCTTTTGGCTACCGCGAACTGTTTTGATCGCAGCCTCTAGCTTTGCGGTGTCTAAGTTAAAGCTTTTATATATCTTTCGTCCGATGCGTTCATCTTCTGCAAAAGCTAAAAGCAAGTGTTCAATAGAAATGTAGGAATCTTTCATCCTAGCTCTTGCTTCTTCAGCTCGGTCTAGTAATGTATCTAAGCTACGACTAAGATAGAGCTGCTCAGATTTACCCACTTTCGGTTGACGTTGGGTAAATGCTTCTACTTGCTGTTGCAAGCGCAAGGCGTCAATTTCACAACGGGCGAGAATGCGTGTTGCAAGTCCAGTGGGTTCCTCTAATAACGCAATCAGTAAATGTTCAACATCAAGTTGCTGTTGTTGATATGCTCGAACAATATCCTGTGATTTGACAATTGCTTCCCAAGCTTTATCAGTAAATTTATTTGGATCTGTAGGCTGCATCTTTACAATTTTAGATTTTAGATTTTGGATTTCGGATTTTGGGTTTTAGATTTTAGATTTTGGATTTTAAAGTAGATGTTGTCAAATTAATATCCAATCATTTTTAGGGTGTATCCGCTTGTATCTGCGGTTGCAATTTGAGAATACTTTGCAATCAGCCCTTTAATCATGACTCGCCGCTGACTTTAAAAGGAAATCACCGTTCTCAAGGCACCTTGCCAGATGGTATTATTTGAGCTATCGTTATTTGCGTTTGTGACTACTGAAAATATGGGTGTGATACTAACATTGTCGCTTAGCTCCAGATTATAAAATGCCTCAATGTTTGTCTGGGTGCTATTTCCCAAACCATCGGTGACAAAAGGTTGACCTACGGCGATACCCCCAACTGTACCGGGAATCCCGAGGTTACGAATACCAAAGCCGACTGCCCAACTAAAAGGATTGATATCCAAATTTTGGTTAATCGCGGTGTTAAACCCTTGGTAATTCCCAAATCCTAGGCGAGTAAAAATGCCTAGATTCCTGTTTAAGGCATATTCGGCATTAACCCCGAAAGCGTTAATGTCGGTGTTGTTGATTTCGGCCCTAGTATATTGTAGTCTTAATGCTAATTGATTGCTGAGTGAGTATTCCACTTCTGCACTGGCTTGATATCTATCCTTAAATAAACCACCACTGCCATTTGAGCTGACAACATTTGCATCAGCAGCGATGTAGAGAGAACGAATTGTCAATGCACTACCACCTGGATTCCAGGATATCGCCACTCCTGCACCGCCATATCGGTCAATTTGGTTTTGAACAATCAAAGGGTTATTAATAAAAAAACTGGAACTAAAATCAACCGCCTCGTTGTTAGCATATCTATTACGATCAATGAAATCTCTTGGAGACATTTTTGCTCCAACACTCACAGATAAATCTGACGCGGGACGAAAAGAGTAGTACAAACGTCTTAGCTTAAAAGCGGAGTCAACATCCACATAATCTAGTCCGCCACCACTGGCGATTAAACCACTCGTTCCCAGAAGGTTTAAGTTTTTGCTTTTTTGTGCTCGTCCTATAGCATCATCGCCATTGTTACCAGCTTCTAACTGAGTCAGGAGTAAATCATTACTGTTAAAGCTAGTTAATAAATTCAACCGCTCGCGCGAGACTATGGTAGAATTAGCACCACTACCTTGTGTAAAAGCAACAATAGCTTGACCTTGAAGTTTGGTTGTCGCGGAAAATCGATGTGCTTCCAGCCGCGTCACGCGATCGTCCATTTTGTTGAGTCTTTTTGCCAAGTCATCCAAAGCTGAACGATATTCTCTTTCTAAGCGTCGTAAAGTTATCAAGTCTTGCTGAATGAACTCATCGCGAAAACCACTGCCAATCAGGCTATCGAGTTTATCCATCGTAGCCGCCAAACCCGCAGCAAATTCATAACGAGACAGAGGACGGTTTCCACCAAACGTGTGATCCGGATAACCAGAGAGGACACCATAACGTTCCATGAGCGATCGCAACGCCTGATACGCCCAATCACTCGGTTGAACATCAGACAATTGCGAAACCGAAGGTTGTTGAGGTGACGTATTGATATTTGTGTCAGGATTACCAGACTCATTGGCTGGAGTCGGGGGATCTGGCATCTGGGCATTTTTGTTCAGATTACCAGATTTGTTTACAGATTGGGACTCTGTATCCAGGGATATTACAGATGCTTCGGGAAATTCTGCCGCTGTTGCTTCACCAGCAGACTGTTTAATATTCTCTGGTATCGCCTCATACAAGTCATTTTCTTGAGAAAAAATCGGAACAGCAGTTTCTTGCTGCTTTGGAGAAGGCAAAGAATTCGCGGCTTTTGGAAAGCAGATGATTTGGCTAGGAATTCCCCAAATGAGTAAACTCCAAGCCCATAAATTTCCAGAACGAATTCTTTGCCTGAGACATTGCTTTACGCTCAACTCCATCACACCTATACTTTTTTACTTTTGGTTATATAGCAGGGAACGCTTAACAGTGAACAGTGAACAGTAAACAGTGAACAGTAAACAGTGAACAGTAAACAGTCAAAACTGGTAACTGGTAACCCTTCGGGTTCGCAGTCGCCTAGGTCGGGAGACCCTCCTGCAGCGCTGACTCACTGGTAACTGGTAACTGCTATATTTACTGGTTTACCATTTGCGGTTCTGTTTCTTGTTTCACAGCCTCTTCTTGAGGTTTCGTCTGAATCAGTTCTACTTTATACCCATTTGGATCTTCCACAAAAGCAATGACTGTAGAACCGTGTTTCATTGGTCCTGGTTCGCGTACGACTTTACCACCAAGCTTTTTGATTTCCTCACAAGTCGTGTAAATATCATCAACTCCAATGGCAATATGTCCGTAAGCATCTCCCAATTCGTACTTTTCCGTACCCCAGTTATAAGTAAGTTCTAGCACTGTCTTTTCACTTTCATCACCGTAACCAACAAAAGCCAGAGTAAACTCTCCCCCAGGATAGTCTTTTTGACGCAATAGCTTCATTCCCAAGAGATCACAGTAGAACTTCAGGGATTCTTCAAGGTTACCTACCCGTAGCATTGTGTGCAAGAATCGCATAATTATCTCACTTTTGCTTTGATGTTTTGTGGTTCAGCTCAATATTGTAATCTGGCAACCGTTTTCATACTGGAGAAGATGACTCAGATCTTGCATCACTTTAAATTAGCCAATTTTGACCGCCTCAGAATTAATTCCGAGGCTCACAGCCCAAGTCTACTTTAGTAGACTTCAAAGCTTATGCAGTCGTCTTTAGACGACTTTTGCTATGAGACTGGGATTTCAATCCCAGGCGGACGAGAATGCAAGGTGTGAGAATTGTGCAAGATCTCAGATGAGGAGGATTTTACTCTCCCTCACCCCCTCACCCCCTCATTCCCTCACTGCGACAACTCCAGCCCTCCTCGGTAGCCAGTGATCAGACGACTACCGTCTTTGAAAATATGAACTTCTATTTGGTCGCTTGCCCAGGTAATTTGATCTTTCAAATCAGGATTAAAAACGTGAACACGTTGATTGCTGGAAGAAACAGGAGATAATGGTGAATTAAGTGCTAACGACTGGATATATGGACCATCAATTAAAATGTCCAATTGGTTCAAGAGGTCTTGAGCGCCAGCTGGGGCATGTTGGGATTGTAACTGCTCTAGGGTAAACCCAGAAAAAGACATCACATTCATTCCACCGGCTTTTATCTTAGAAGCGAGAATCGCCAGTGCAGGGGCTTGCCAAAACGGTTCCCCTCCAGAAAATGTCACTCCCTGGTTGCGAGGATTACTCAAAATTTTCTCCGCAAGGCTGTCAATTGATATAAGTTGATTCATTTCAAATGACCAGGACTCAACATTAAAACAACCTGGGCACTCTCGCAAACACCCCTGCACCCAAACAACAGCACGACACCCAGGACCATTCACCTCTGATTCATCGATATAGCCCATAATGTTGAGATATCCGGCAGGAATTTCGATTAAAGCTGGGTAAGGGTGAGTTTTCTTTTGGGTCATTGTCTTTTCCTCTTGTTAAGGGATATACATATTTGCAGGGTAGATGCAAAAAAGTTTGAGGAACTTTTGAGGAGGATAAGGGAGAGAGGGAGTAATCATTGGTGTCAACTTAACATTCAAATCCTTATACTACGTCGTTGATTTGACCTCACCCCCCTTCGGGTTCACCCTTCGGGTTCGCAGTCG
>NZ_CAWPKW010000016.1:0-19002 GCF_963888615.1 Brasilonema octagenarum UFV-OR1
TGATGAGGGTTTCCCGACAGAGGCGACTGCGAACCCGATAGCCGTAAGGCGTGGCATTAGCCATAGGGCGAACCCCGAAGGGGTAAGTACAACTCAATGGAGTAGACGAACATTTTAGCATACATTGGTACTTTTTGCATGAGATTTTAGTGAAGTCTTATTCATAAATTTTGCCATGATTGCCAATCAATTCCCTATTTAGTTCCACTAAGGAGTTGGGGCTTATATTGATAACCACAACCTGTATACAAACAGGTAGGAAGAAAATATTTATTTTTTTTATTATGTAAAGCTTTATAGTTATAAATACTCCCCCTTTGCGGTATGATCGGGGTCATGAGTAGCTTTTGTTAAGTATAAGTAGACAGAGGGCAAGACGCTGTGATTAGAGTTGCAATTAACGGTTTCGGGCGCATCGGGCGTAACTTTGCACGTTGCTGGGTAGGGAGAGAAAATAGCAATCTCGAACTTGTCGCTATCAATGACACATCCGACCCTAGAACCAATGCTCATCTGCTGAAGTATGACTCGATGCTAGGGAAGTTAAAAGGTGTTGACATTTCTGCCGATGATAACTCAATCATCGTCAACGGTAAGACTATTAAGTGTGTCTCCGATCGCAACCCAGAAAACTTGCCCTGGAAAGACTGGGAAATTGACCTAATTATTGAAGCAACAGGGGTTTTCACTTCCAGAGAAGGGGCGACAAAACATCTTAACGCTGGTGCAAAGAAAGTTCTCATCACCGCGCCTGGAAAGAACGAAGATGGGACTTTTGTGATTGGCGTCAATGATCACGATTACGACCACCAAAAGCACAACATTATCAGTAACGCTAGCTGTACCACTAACTGCTTGGCTCCCATCGCGAAGGTGTTGCACGAGAAATTCGGCATCATCAAAGGCATGATGACGACCACTCACAGCTATACTGGTGACCAACGCTTGCTAGACGCCTCTCACCGCGATCTTAGGCGGGCACGTGCAGCAGCTATTAACATTGTGCCTACCTCCACAGGTGCGGCGAAAGCTGTAGCGCTGGTTCTACCAGAACTCAAAGGCAAGCTGAATGGCGTGGCGTTGCGCGTACCCACCCCTAACGTTTCCATGGTGGACTTTGTGATTCAGGTTGAAAAGTCTACCATTGCCGAAGAAGTCAACCAAGTCCTCAAAGAGGCTTCCGAAGGTCAACTCAAAGGCATTTTGGATTACAGCGATCTTCCCTTGGTATCATCCGATCATCAAGGTACTGATGCCTCTTCAATTGTTGATGCTAGCTTGACTTTTGTTATGGGCGGCGACTTAGTGAAAGTCATGGCTTGGTATGACAACGAGTGGGGTTACAGCCAGCGAGTCACTGACTTGGCAGAGTTAGTAGCCGAAAAATGGACTAACTAGTCATTTGTCATTTGCATAAGACAAATAACTAGCAGCTAACGATGAAAATGTTGAAACCCTCGATCAAGACTGAGAACTTGGTCGGGGTATTCTTTTGTTTGGTCATGCAAAAGGACTGTTGATCCATCTGTGATTTTTCCCACAATAGCCGCGCCCTCACCAAGCTGTTGTACAAACGTATATGCTTGTTCTTTTGGCAAGCACAATACTAGCTCAAAGTCTTCACCACCGTATAAAGCATATTCCAGGGCTTGTTCTTGTGTCAGCCAAGAATTGAATTGTTTTGGTAAAGGAATTTGAGTGCGTTCAATAACAGCACCAACACCACTGGCGCGGCAAATTTGCATTACAGCATCTGCTAAGCCGTCGCTACTGTCCATACCAGCTACAGAGTGTGGGGTATGAGAGTCTAGAATTTCCCATAGAATTGGTAACACATCTAGTCGGGGTTTCGGTCTTTGGTGTGCGTGAATTAAGACTGTGCGATCTGCTGAAAGCAGCAGCGCTGAGTGCAAAGCACACGCTTCGCGAACGCTATCGCCATCACTCAGATTTTCCCCAAAATCAGGATGCAGAAGCAATTGTAAGCCAGCAGCACTACCCCCGTGAACACCTGTGACAACTATGGCATCTCCCACCTTAGCTTGGTTACGACGAATAACACGTGAGGGGTTAACTTGACCAAAAGCGGAAATGGCTATCGTAGTCGTGGGCGATCGCACTATATCACCACCAACAATTGGCGTATTGTACCTTTGCAAGCATTGTGTCATTCCCTGGTATAATTGCTCCACCCAACTGACAGCAACCTCGCCAGGGAGTCCCAATCCGACAGTAATTCCTAACGGAGTTGCACCCATTGCTGCTATATCTGATAAGTTAGCAGCAACGGCACGCCAACCAGCATCTTCTCCAGAAGTCGTCAGTTCGCTGAAATGGACACCATCAACCAACACATCAGTTGTGACTACCAAAGATTGTCCTGGTTCAGTAGAAAGCACAGCCGCATCATCTCCGACAATTTCTGGAGGACAAAAGCGCTGTAATCTTTCTAAAAGACCTTGCTCTCCAATATCTTGAACTTGCAAAGAGGATAATTCACTGTTCACAGTAAGTTTTCTGCTTTGGACGGTTATTTTGATGATTTAGTTTTTTGACATTTTGTATTATATGTGTTTTAAGAAGACTCTTTAGGCTATTTTGCAGATAGTTTAGATAATTTATCTGTGTGCATCTGTGATGTCGTGCTCAAAAAAAATTTACTTTTACAAAAGATGCATATAAACGACTCGTGATAAATTTTCTTATAAAAACGTTGCAATTCTCTCAACAGCAGTTTCCAAAACTGGTGTATCATGCACTAAAGCAAAACGGACATATCCTTCTCCAGATTTACCAAAGCCTGCACCTGGTGACGCTGCCACGCCTGTTTTTTCTACGAGCTGAGTACAAAATCCGATAGAATCTTGACTCCACCGTTCTGGTAACTTTGCCCAGATATACATTGTTGCCTTGGGCGTGGGAACATACCAACCAATACGGTGTAAAGCGCTGACAAAGGTATCTCGGCGTTGGCGCAAAATGTTCACAGAGGTTTTGACTCCAGTCTGTGGACCTGTTAAGGCAGCAACAGCACCATTCAAAATTCCCCGATACTGATTAAAATCAACGGCTGCTTTTATTTGGCGTAAGGCACTAATTAACTCGGAATTACCGATGGCGTAGCCAATACGGAAGCCGCCCATGTTGTATGACTTGGAAAGGGTGAAAAACTCAATTGAGACGCTTTTGTCTGGATCAGCTTGTAGAATTGAGGGAGCAAGGGGTCTGTCCCAATTCTCGGTTCCTAGTTCTGAGTCGTTACTTTCCTCAAAGACCAAATCTACGTAGGGGAAATCGTGGACTAGGACGATATTGTGTTGCTGACAAAAACTAACTGCTTCTTTAAAGAATGATAGCGGTGCGATCGCCGCAGTTGGATTATGAGGATAGCTTAAGACCATCATCCGCGACTGTGCTAATACAGGCGTCGGAATATCTGTAAACACAGGTACAAACCCGTTTTCTGCCCGTATTGGCATTGGGTAAATTTGACCGTTCGCCAAGTGGACTCCCCCTGCATGGGAGGGGTAACCCGGATCAAGCAATAGGGCGAAATCTCCTGGGTTGAGGACTGCTAGAGGCAAATGTGCTGTGCCTTCTTGGGAACCAATCAGGGGCAGTACCTCTGTTTCTGGATTGACAGGAATACCGAATTTATCAGTATACCAGCTTGCGGCTGCTTTGCGAAAAACTTGGGTGCCGTGAAATAGTAGGTAGCCGTGGGTACTTGGGTTGTGTAAAGATTGGGCGATCGCCTCAATCACGTGCGCCTCTGCGGATAAATCAGAAGACCCCAGTGACAAATCAATTAACTGTTGTCCATAAGCCAAAGCTTTTGTTTTGGCTTTGTCCATATCAGCAAATACATTTGATTGCAGGGGTTGTATACGTTTAGCAAACTGCATTTTTCGTCCTTTGTCCTAAGTCAATTGTCTTTAGTCCTTAGTCTTTAGCAAGGGACTAAGGACTTAGGACTAACGACAAATGACTAATTGAGATGAGAATCTAAGAGGCTGAGTAATTTGTCTTTGCTGATGACTCCCTCAGTGGATGCCAAAAGTTTGTCTCCTTGAAGAAGTCTGAAGGCTGGTACACCTTCGACCTTGTACTCCTTGACTGCTACTGGGTTAGGATCAACTTCGATTTTTACCACTTTCAGGCGATCGCTGTAGGTGGTAGCTGCGGAGTTTACCAGTGGCGACATCAATTGACAAGGTCCACACCAGGAAGCCCAAAAATAAATTAATACAGGCTTATTGGCTTTCAACACTTCGGTTTCAAACTCAGCATCAGTTATGGTTACAACACTGCTGCTCATTGCACTCTCCAGCAATACCCATTCATCATAACTTGCCCACAGACTACTCTATCCCAATCTGAGGACAATACCCACAGGATTTATCCGCTTTCTTAAAAAATGACGCTACGTGCCAGTGTTGTCATCTGGTTGTGGTTGTCTTGACAATGTCCAATTTTTTGTAACAGCTAATCGACTATAGCTATAGATGTCAATTGTTTCATTTAACTGAATCGCCGTAAATCCTTCACTATAACGCTATTGCATAAGCGTTTCTTGCTTTACTGACCCCCTTGCTTCGGATAACTAGCAACTTGGGTTCTTGATGTAGCGCCCGAAAATATATTAACACCCAGCTTGCTAGTAATGTACTCTATTGCTTTCTGCCCACGGAAGCTGTTGCCAGCTTGATCCAATGGAGGTGAGTAAGTGGCGATCGCAAACTTACCTGGAACAACTGCTATAATTCCGCCAGAAACACCACTTTTCGCTGGTAATCCAACCTGGTAAGCCCAGGTGCCTGAATCCTCATAAAGTCCGTTGGTTAACATAACAGCCAGCACTTTGGGGACGTAATTTTGAGCGAGGACTCGCTTTGAAGTGATTGGATTAACCCCGCCATTTGCCAGCGTCGCACTCATCAGCGCCAGGTCGCGTGCTGTTACTTCTATAGAACATTGCCGAGTATACAAATCCAGCGACTCCAAGGGATCGCTGCCAAGCTTCTTATAGCTATCCAGCAGTTGGACAATTCCTCGATTACGCAAGTTGGTTTCGGATTCAGAACGATAGACTTCCTCTTGAACTGAAAGCGGACGACCGGCAAAATCGCTCATCGTTCCGATTATCTGATTCCATCGGTCTTCAGAAGTGTTACCTGGGACGAAACTGACAGTAGTAATAGCACCAGCGTTGACTAACGGATTGACACTACGCGTCTCATTTAGTTCAATTGCTATCAACGAGTTGAAAGGCAAGCCTGTTGCATTAACTCCTATTTTTTCTTCAACCGCAGTGCTACCGAGAGTCTGTAGTACATGGGCAAAGGTAAAAACCTTGCTCACCGATTGCATACTAAACGGGTACTTTGAATCGCCAATCTCGTAAACCTTTCCATCAACGGTTGCGATCACAATTCCGAATAAGTTGGGATCTGCCTTTGCTAGAAATGGAATATAGTCGGCATTCTTTCCTTCATTGACTCCTTTGAAAGTTTCGTAGGCTTCCTTAAGGACTTGTTGGAATGTCTCTGGAGTCGGTATATCTTTTTTATATAAATCAGTTTTTGGAGTATCAGTGCTAAGCTGTGTCAAAAAATTGCGAGTCTTCAAGTCACTGACTTCCTGCTTCGCTTTAGTGTAGCTCCAAGCTGGACTTATCAGAACTAACGGGATCAATCCGAGCAGAATTAATCGCAGTTGCATGAATGGGGTTGCTTTCATGTTTATTTTTATCTTTTTTTAGTTTGAAAACTATCGCAATTGTCTTGATAAATATTCATTACATTATTGACTAGCTACAAGTCAATACATTAACGACCAAGTTAAGCTGTAGCGCATCTCATTTGCATAAAATCAGAGTAGGAGAAAAAAGGGTATAAATGTGTTATGCCGGTAAAAGGCTTCTTAATACCAATTTTATATGAAGATGCGCCCAAATATATGAGGAACGAACCGCGTTCGTGTCCCTTGCGCGTGTCGCTTTACGACTCAGCGTGTCCCAAGGACATAGGCGCAAAGAACACAAAGAAAGAAAGAAAAAGTCAAGAAAATTTGGCGCAGCCTCACAAAGAAATGGTATAACAAACGAACAAACAACTCAGCTACAAACAGCATTAAGTTCAAGTGAATGTTCGATATTTAGAGAGCGAGTGTTAATATTGCTGCTGATCAATGATGGTAAGCTGTTGTGCATTAAACAATGAACAACAGCTAGGCAGAGGAGCCAGTGCGGTGGTGAGGCAGTCCGGTCTTGGGGAGCCACTGCGTTGGGGAGCCAGCGCCGTGCGGAGGTTCCCTCCGTTGAGGCGACTGGCGTCCGGCTCTGCCGACTTGTAGCATGTGGCGTGGTTTCCCCCATGAGGAACTGCCGAAAGGGTTCCACAGGCTACAGCACCTGGCGTGGCAGAAGGCAGCTATGCTGAAGGGAAGAGGGTTTCAATGATTGACTAGATCAAAATAAGGCTGCAAATTCAAAGCGCGACAGCTTAACACGCTAAAAGAGAAACCTTGATAAACTCTTTGTCAAAAACACAAAAGAATATCAAGGTTTCTCTTGAAAGTAGTATAAATCCGCTTGTGGTGAACCCAACACAGGGCGCTTGTCAGTGTAAAAATTACATTTGATCCAATTGCTTGCGTAGCGAATCCAACTCAGCATCAACCACTTCATTTTTGTTTGATTTTGGAGGAGTGGTTTGTTGCGGTAGTTGGGGTTGATTTGGTGAACCTCCGGGTAAAGACATTTGCGCTTTCAAAGCTGCCAATTCATCATCAACATCGCTACCACTTTCCAAAGATGCAAATTGGTTTTCTAGATCAGCACCTGCCAACTCAGCTGCTGACTGAGCACGGGCTTCTTGTGTCAAAACTTTTTCTTCCATGCGATCAAAAGCAGCCATAGCACTGCTGCTATTCATACCACGCACCATGCCTTGAAGTTGCTCTTGAGCTTTTGCTGCCGTAATCCTTGCTCTGAGCATTTCTTTCTTGGTCTTTGCCTCAGAAATTTTGCTTTCCAGTTGGATTAAGTTGCGCTTGAGAGTCTCAACCTGGCCAGTTTGCTGATCTAGACTGGCTTTGAGTGCATTTGATGTGTCAGTAAAAGTTTTTTTACGCTCCAGTGCTTGTCTTGCTAAGTTTTCTTCACCTTTTTGCAGTGCCAGTTGAGCGTTGCGCTGCCACTTATTGATTTCGTTCTGAGCATCATTGTACTGTTTCTCAGTCCGTTTTTGGGCTGCTATTGCCTGAGCAACACCCTGTTTTAGCTGTACCAAGTCTTCCTGCATTTCTAAGACGGCTTGTTCCAGTATTTTTTCTGGATCTTCGGCTTTACTGACTAGGTCGTTCAGGTTGGCACTGACGACTCGTTTCATGCGGTCAAATAATCCCATAACTTTGTTTTTCCTCTTGTGATTTACGCGCCTAGTTGGGTAGTTAGGTTTTTTAGTATTTCATAGCTACTTATTTCAATGTAATCGTTCCGGTTTGGATTGGCGCTGACGAAAGTGTCCTTATTTTTTAAGATAAGCTGCAAGTTAGATCATTGCCCAATCTTCATCAATCTGGAGTTTTAGGTAGCTGTTGTCTTTTTTGTGATTCAGTAGAAAGCTGCTTTTGCAGTGCTGCTAGTTCTGCATCAACATCACCAGCCTGTTCCAAAGAAGCAAATTGCTGAGCCAAAGCATCTTTACTCGTTGTGGAAATAGCTTCTGTTTGAGCTTCTAGCTGCAAAACTTTTTCTTCCATACGCTCAAATGCTTTGATGCTATCTAAGCTGGAACTTGTGCCCAACATTTCTTGAAGTTTGTATGATGCTTCAGCAGAACGAGCGCGAGCAATGTACATATCTTTTTTTGTTTTTGCTTCGGCAATTTTTAGCTCTAAGGTGCGCATATCTTTTTTGATTCTAGCCACAACAGTACTTTGTTCGTCTATCTGAGTGGCAAGAGCTTCACCCGTTTGTTGATATGCTAGCCGTTTGGTAAGAGCTTCGCGAGCTAAAGATTCGTTACCTTGTTGCAGTGCTAGTTGAGCGCGGCGATACCATTCTTCTGCTACAGACTGAGCATTAGCCATTTGTCGTTCTGTGCGCTTTTGGGTGGCGATCGCTTGCGCTATCCCTTGTCGCAATTGCATCAAATTCTCCTGCATCTGTTGGACAGTTTCTTCCAGAATTTTTTCTGGATCTTCTGCACGCACAGTTAAGCTATTGAGATTAGCGCGAATCACCCGCCTGATACGGTCAATTAGTCCCATGTCCTACCCTCGATGAACTTTTAAATTGGGATGTAAGGGTTATCAGTCGTCAGTTATCAGTTATCAGTTATCAGTTTGAAGAAGAATTCAGTATTCAGAAGGAAGAAATAAAGAATTCCGAATTCCGACTTCCGACTTGCGACTTCTGACTCCTTCACTGTTCACTGTTAACTGATAACTCCTATTCCATATCCCCTTTTAGGGCTGCGTCAACTACCTTAAGGCTGCTGAATTTTGGCATTAATGCCTTGTGCTTGTAATTCTTTGAGGAGTGATTGTGCTTGCTCTTTTGTCTTGAGGGCACCCAGATAAATAATTTTACCGTCGGGTGATAAGTAAGCATCGCGAACGACTTGCCGTACAGAGGCAAAAGCGCGATCGCCTTGATTGTCTATAATCACATGATAAAACCCATCTGCTGACGGTTTGATTTCTGTATCCGGCTTTTGGGAAGTTGTTGCTTTTGAGTTGGGCGTAGAGTTCTGTCCAAGGTTAGGTATGGGTTGAGCTACAGTTTTCACATTTTTGTTACTTTCTGGCGTCTTTTGAGCCGTTTTAGGCGTATTTTGCGGAAATAATCCATGGTGGAAATTGAAGACGATGTAGCCCAATGTCAAACTTCCTAAGAATAGTAGTAACATCGAGCCAATGCCCAAGGGAGATAGCAGACTGTTCTTAGAATTCTTTGGTGCTTGAGTTTTTGGTTCATCTTCTACTAAACTTCTCAGTAGCGCTTCAGACGATTCCAAGTAGTCATTTGGTTCTTTGCTTGTATTTTGTTGTGAGTTTGAAACATTTTCCCTCTGACTCTGACTTGGTTCCTGAATTTGTGTATGTACGACAATGGCATTTGACGCTCTTGAGATTTGTGCTTCGGCAGAGTTGCTTGGGATTGAATCTACATTCGATTGTAGATGTGTCTTTGACGAAGCTGACGTACGCGGTTGGGAGGTTTGGGGTGCTAACAAAGCATCGAATATTGTATCTGATGCACTCACCTGATCTTGAGTTTGTACTGTAGGTTTGGCTGGGTTAATTTCAGTTTCAGGAAGAATAGATTCCTCCTGAAGAAAAGTATTTGAGGTATGTGTTTTTCCTATTGTCAGTCCATATTTCCGGAAACTTTCTTTGAGATTATCCTCTGCTGATAATTTTGTATTGCCCCCTGTTGTACTCATAGCAGTCAACGCTTGAAGTTTACTGCTCGGGGAAATGCTTGTACCGGATTGGCTTGGGGTTCTGTATCCAATTCGTGTACGTCGGTATCGAGCTAACTCTTGATCTAGTTGGACTTCCAAACTCGCCAGTGCGGCTGCTAGTGGTGGTTTCAACCCTATTGTTTTAGAAGATTGAGCACCCGACGACGACGTATCTATTAGGGGATTTTGACTCATTGCCTATCTGCCTCAAACCTGGAGTGTGGGATTGATTTAAAAATATATTTTTGCCAATCAAGCGCGATAAATATCATATAGCAGTCCGATTTTAGTTGTGAAACCACTGTTGGGGTTGTCGAGTGTTCTTCATGAAAAATTTCACTAATCATTTAGGATTGCTATAAATATATTTCACAGCTGTGCTGTAGTTTTTGCGAGGGTTAGGTAAATTTCGTTGAAATCAATTAATGATATTTTAGAGGTTTTGGCACCTCAAGCTGAATGGCAAGAGCAGCCATTTCAACGTTTGCTGACGTGTTGGGCTGAAGTTGTAGGAGCAGTAGTAGCTACTCACACTAAACCGTTGTCGATCGAGCGCGATGTTTTGCGGGTGGCAACTTCGAGTGCAGCTTGGGCACAAAACCTAACTTTTGAGCGCCAGCGCTTAATTTTAAAGTTGAATCAAAAACTCTCAATAGGTTTGAAGGATATTCATTTTTCTACAGCCCGATGGCAGCGTCCTCAAAACACTCCTAAGGAACAACAAACAATATCGCGTCAAGAACATCCCAGTTACGTAGGTGATGCGATGAGTAGAAACGATGATATGCCTAAAGCTAAGGATGCCAATGCTGCTTTCCAAAATTGGGCTAGAACAGTGCAAGAGCGATCGCACGGTTTACCTGTTTGTCCCCTGTGCCATTGTCCCACCCCACCCGGTGAACTTCACCGCTGGGGTGTCTGTTCTGTGTGTGCTGCTAAACAATTTTCAAAGTCCTCCTGAGCATTTAAACAAAAAACTCACCAATCGGTGAATTCACAACTGTTGGAATTCTCTGAATAAACAAAGCCGAACACCGAAAGAGTGTTTCTTTCATTCATAACGGGCGGTGCGCCGCCTGTGGGACTGCTCCTAAGTTGTTCATTGATTCTTGTTTCTACTTTCGTTAATCCTACTCAAGACTAATGGCTTAGCATTGTGCAGCGAGCTTTTTCTCATATATATCTCAAAATAGTTTTGTGCTCATGTGATAAATGGCTCAAAACCGTTATCTTTTTTTACAATTACTTCATCTTCCTAAAGAAATAATCTATATAAATTTTGAAATTTTATCTTAGTGACGACTCAATCATATCAGTTCTTCCTAAAGATACAGTTAATTGCATCTGAAAAAGTGTTCCCAAAGCCTGAAGTTCAAAGGTGACTCACATCGTTATATTCATAAGTAGCTTTGATCCCCAATCATTTTCAGCTAAAACCGAGTATGCTTAATCCACCGCAATTAATGTATCACTTTGTTAACAAAAAAGTTGAAAAAGGTAACACAAATCTAAAAAGATTATAAAGTTAATCTTTTCGTTGGGATCGCTATAACCTAGTTAACACATGGGTTGTAGCCAAAAGCCACATTCTCTCTGTTGATGCAAAATAAAGGAACAAAAGTAGCCCGAAAACGGCACTAAAGGCATTAAATATGAAACAGATAAAATCATTGACTTCTGCCTGTAAACATTGTCGTTATTACGATATAGAGGGACGTCGCGGCGGATTCTGCCAACAGTTGGGAGCACCAGTTCGAGGAAGTTGGAAGGCTTGTTCTTTGGCGATCCCAGCGTTCGCTCCTTCTTGGGAAAATTTAGAAGATGTTTGGAGTTTGTCAGATGCAACATTAGTCTTGGCTTCAGGTTTAAACAACCCAGCCCTTGATCCCGTTGAGGAAACAGCCGCTCCCTGCTCTTTTGAAAAGGCGAAAGCTGAGGCTGTACTAATATAGCTTTCTTTTGCCAAAACAGGAAAAGTCAAATTGTAGAAGCACCCTTTTAGTGCTGTTTTGGGCGAATTGGTTCACACCTGTTTTTGTGGAAGACAAATAAGACCTAGACCGTATAAAGCGCGAACATTTCAGAGTTTACTTTGTGGAAGTGACATACATAGGGTAAAAAACTGAAAGGGAGAATTTGGACAAAGTTGGATAATTTGATAAATTTCAAAAATAAAATTCGCTTTTAATATCTATAGGTCTTCAAAAAACCTGAACACTCAAAAAATCGCACCTTTTATCAAAGGTGCGATTTTTGCGACTTTTTGTATTTTTAGGGGAGCCAGGGATATTGATGAAAGTTCGGTGGACGCTTTTCTAGAAAAGCTTGTTTTCCTTCTCGTCCTTCTTCTGTCATGTAATAGAGTAAGGTGGCATTGCCTGCTAATTCTTGCAAACCAGCTTGTCCATCACAGTCAGCGTTAAATGCCGCTTTGAGACAACGAATGGCGATCGGGCTTTTTTCTAAAATCTCTCGCGCCCACTGGATACCTTCAGCTTCAAGTTGTTCTATTGGAACAACGCAATTGACTAAACCCATTTCTAGTGATTGCTGTGCATTGTACTGTCGGCAGAGAAACCAGATTTCTCGCGCCTTTTTTTGTCCAACAATGCGGGCAAGATAACTAGCACCAAAACCTCCATCAAAACTACCTACTTTCGGACCAGTCTGTCCAAAAATGGCGTTATCTGCCGCAATAGTTAGATCACAAATTAAGTGCAGGACGTGTCCTCCACCAATTGCATACCCAGCAACAAGGGCAATAACTACTTTTGGCATGGAACGAATCAGGCGTTGTAAGTCCAGCACGTTCAAACGTGGTACACCATCATCGTCTACATAGCCAGCGTGTCCTCGCACACTTTGGTCACCTCCTGCACAGAAAGCATACTTACCATCAGTGTGTGGACCAGCACCAGTAAATAGGACAACGCCGATACTAGTATCTTCGCGGGCGTCGCAGAAGGCGTCGTATAGTTCAAAAACAGTTTTAGGACGAAAGGCATTTCTTTTGTGAGGACGGTTGATGGTAATTTTGGCAATGCCATCTGCTTTGTGATAGAGAATGTCTTCGTAGGTTTTAGCTATTTGCCAGTTAGTTTGCATGGCGAGAAAGAATCACTTGTATCAGCTTAAAGATTCTATCAGGAGCTGTCGGGAGGACTCCGCTACGATGTGTAATTTCTAAAGCATTATTTCAACTGCCTTAATCTTTGCAGTTTTAGCATCGTGATACATGTCATCAACCACAAGAAACCGACTCCATAACCTGCAATAATATCTGTAGGCCAATGTACTCCCAAATATAAGCGACTGATGCCAATGGCTGCGATTAAAGTAACTACTAAACTGTAAATTACTCTGGATAACTTAGGATAGTGAATTGCTAGCAAATAAGCGATAAAACCATATAGAACCATAGAACCTAGTGCATGACCACTAGGAAAACTAAAAGATTTTTCCGAAATCAACTGATGCCAAAGTTCAGGACGAGGTTTAGAAAAAAATAACTTCAGTTCTGTATTTAAAATAAATGCTCCCAAGCAAGCAAGTACAAAAACTTTTGCTTCTTCTCGGTAACGTCGCCACCAAAGTAACAAGACAGTAACTGCTGCAACCGTAACCACTGTCCTAGGATTACCAATATTTGTAATAAACAGCATCAAGTTATCTAAACTTGGATTAGCAAACTGATGTAGCCATAACAGAAAAGTCGTATCAAATGCAAATGCTTCTCGCTCTAAAACCTCTTCAGCTAAGTTCGCTAAAACAAAAAGGATAAGTAGACAACTTATAAGTCCAACAATACCAGTTGTGGCAATTAAGGGAGCCAAACGAGGATGTATATGACGCAACCAGAAATGAGAAATTTGTCGGAGCATACTTTAATATTATTCATCGTTAGAAGCCCCGGCCACACTTAGTCTTATCTGGTTTAGAGTTGTGAACAGAATACAGCAGACTCCAAGTATTGACATAAGGACTATAGATGAGCCGATAGTAACAAAACCGAGGCCACCTTTTTCGTCTGGTTTTGTAAGAACATCCTTGGTTAGGCATACGCATACCTATGATATGTACGGAAACCGCCCTTTAAGCGATAAGCCGTAAGTCCTGCGGACAGGCACTCTCGGCGCGCAGCGTGCGCTTTGCGCATACGCTTGACGCTTTGCGTCAAGCACAGAATTCTATCTTAGGATGGCGTAGTCCTACCTAATATATGTGCCACGATGAGAATAAATCTCAAAAAAGTTTCTTATGGCACAAACTGAAACTCATAACCATCAGCAAGATGACTTCTTCATCGAACCAGAAAAAGACCGACTAGGATACGCGCCTTTCGCCAAGCATTTGGCAGATAGTATTTGCAAAATGAGCCTGAGTGAAGGGTTTGTGATTGCAGTGTACGGTTCGTGGGGTTCCGGCAAATCGACACTGTTGAACTTTGTAGTTCATTGTCTTAAACACAAGCCTGATAAGGAGCAACCAATCGTCGTTCATTTTAATGCTTGGTTGTTTACTGGAAACCAAGACATTACAACACGCTTTTTTGACCAATTACACAGCGTTTTAACCTCTGTAAAATATATGCCCAAAGGCTTGAGAGAGCGAATAGCCGATATTGCTAAAGTTGTTTCTCAAGTTCCCCTCCCTTACGCTCAAGCTGGCATGGCAGTAGCAACATTATTGGATGATGAATCAAAGGAAGCTTCCGAGTTAAAAGAAGAACTCGAAAATATAGTGGTGCAGCTGGAGCGGCGAATAGTCGTTGCAATTGATGATATTGATAGGCTTCCCATAGAAGATATTAAGCAGCTATTTCGCATTTTTAAAGCAATTCCAAATTTTCGTAACGTTGTCTATCTTCTGGTTTTTGATAAAGAAGTTGTTAGTAAAGCACTTTGCGAAACTCAGGAGATATCACCAGAAGCATATTTGGAGAAAACTATTCAAGTTCCTTTTGAGTTACCTTCTCCAGATAAAACTTCACTTCGCAGGCTATTTTTTGAAAAACTTAATAGTGTTCTAATTGCAACACCAAAGGATGGCGATCTGCGCTCCGCGCAGCAGCGTTTGCGCAGCGCCCCCTTAGGGGCTAGCTATCGCTCAAAGGACGGCTCGCTGCAGAAGCATCGCCCTAACTCGAATCAGCCGTCTGCTAACAGAGATCTCAGCGCCGACTTGGAACAATCAGAACCTCAAGAAGTTCCTGACTTGGAGGAAGCTGACGTGGAAAATCCAGCCACAGAAGTCACTCAACTATTTGATCAAACCTATTGGAGCAATGTTTACTTTCAAGGAATAGACCACTTCATTACTAACCTCCGCGACATTGTTCATCTAACTGACACCTTAACAATGACATATCCGGTAGTGCAAGGCGAAGTGAACCCAGTAGATTTTATTGCTTTAGAATCACTACGGGTTTTTCATCCAATGGTACATAACATAATTCGCAAAAACAAAGATGCTTTTATAGAGCCAATCAATTATTCCTTAGATGAATTGAAAAATTTTCATAATTCTTGGTTGGCTCAGTTGCGAGAACAAGATAAGCAAGCTGTTCAAACTCTGCTCAGAATTCTTTTTCCTCAATTACAAGCTGTTTGGGGAAACAGATGTAATAAGGAACAAAAATTAATGTGGCGAGAGCAACACCGTGTATGCTGTCCAGAAATATTTCCTATCTACTTCCGTTTAACTTTACCAGAAGCTGATTTATCTAAGACTCAGATCCAAGCCATTCTTGCTTGCGCCTATGATGCCAAGGCATTTGGAGAAAAACTTATAGAACTGTCTGAGCAAATACGTCCTGATGGTACAACTCAAGTTCGGGCATTTTTAGAAAAACTTGAAGATGGCGCAATAAAAGAAATTCCTACCTCTAGCATTACCTCAATTGTGGAAGCTTTATTTGATGTGGGAGAAGAACTGTTACTTTCTGAAGATGATTCTCATACCACAATTTTTGATTTTGGGAATGAAATTAGAATTCGTCGTATCATCTTACGGTTATTATGTCGTCTTGATGAAGCGACACGGTTTGAAGTGTTAAAAACCTCAATGAGTCAAGGAAAAGCATTGTCAATAATTACAAAAGAATTAGAAAATTTAAATGAGCAACAAAGTGAGTACACCTCAGATATATTTAATCTTCAAGATGAAGGGCTGATTAGTACACAACATCTCAAAGAACTGAAAGAAATTGTTGCTAAAAGAAAGCAGGCACAAAACGCAGAATGTTCTGAAAAAGCTAGTCCTTCAGTTTCTGATAGCGATTAGGCAAGGAACACTGCCGTAAGTTCTGCGCACAGGCATTCTGGGGCGTAACGTATTTGAAGGAGAAGGCGATGCTCCAGCTTTCTCGCCGCCCAAAGGGCTTATCGCAATTCCTTATGTCGATTCACGAATTATTTATCGTCTTAACAAATTAATGTCGTTTAAATTTTCAGTTGATGTAGCAGACATTCCAGCGATGTCGGGTTTTTTAACTAAAAATACAAAGACAAAGTATATATACTGTACGGGTTAATCCTTGATACACCTCGTTTTGGCATATAATTGCCTAGTGACATTAATTTGTTAAGACGACAAATAATTTGTTATCTGACATTTGGATAGATTGCTTCAAGCTTGTATAGCAGTCGCCACAATTGTTAGGACATTTCCCTGTTAAGCGTTCCCTGTTCCCTCTTAATCAAAATACGATGTCCTAAACGATATGTCTGTTGCTATATTTCATGAACTCAGCACTGCTAGGTCATTTCTTGCTGCTTAGTCTAAACTCTAAATGTAAATGGCAATCATCTAAACTCCAGTAAGAAGGGTAACGCAAGATAATCAAGGTAAAAAGACCGCAGGAGTGGCTTACCCTGTACGGGTTTGAGGCTTGTTTCTCCTTCAGAAATGTTTAAGTTCCGTTATCTGCCAAGGATTTCAGGTACTTTTCCAGTCCGAATTTTCTAAAGTCCCAATAACTAGACTTCTTGCAAAAGTCAAAAAATCCTGAATGTCATTCTGTAAGCGCAAGCGCACACTACGTGTTCGCCGTAAACAAATCACCTCAAAATCTCACTTGCAACGATTGAAGTTGGACATAAATGGTCGCTCAAAAATTAAATAAAACCAATAAGCAATGAGTAGGGATAGTACTACACCCATTAAGTAAGATGTTGTCGCAAACATGAAGGGCGTCATATTTAGAGTATAAAGAAAGTAACGTAGCATGGTGATGACTGGTCCATGGGTGAGATACAGACTGTAAGAAAATGCGCCCAATGTAATTACCCAAGGATGCTCAACTACCCCTAAAACATGAGGTAACTTTTTGCCCGAAATCACAAACTGAGTGCAGTAAATAAATAAACAAGCTGCAGAAGAACCAAAAAAACTCTGACCAATCCATATCGGTAATCCCAGTCTTTTCCACTCAGTTATAAAGGCAACAATAGCGAAAATTATTGCCATCATACTCCACGGTAAAGACTTTCTAAAAGCTATTAACTTAGGTTCTTGAGAAAATCCAATTTCTGCTGCAGCCATCCCCAAGGTAAATAAGCCAATGAACCAAGAACTGGTTGCCATTGAAAAATCATTCAGAATATAAAATGGTAATATTCCTAAACCAAAGCCGGTCATAATGACGGCTAGCAACCCGAAACGTCGCCATATGGGTAGTAGTAAAAGTGGAAATAAAAAATAGAGTTGCCACTCTGTAGCCACACTCCACATTGGTGGGTTAATAGTCATGTATGTACTACCAGTAAAATTGTGAACTATAAACAGGTGGGATAACACATCGATCAATGAAAAGTAGGGAAAAAATGGACCTTTTCCGGCAACCTCATCCCATTGAAAATTAGTAAACTTTTCTAGCAAGAATATTGCAAATGCGAGTAATAGACATCCCAAAAGAGTCGCATAGTAAGGTGGTAAAATTCGACGTGATCGCCTTTTAAAATACTCAAGTAAACCACCAGAAACAAAACCACTTTGTGAACGTGTAACTGGCAACATGAGAACATAGCCAGAAAGGACAATAAAAATAACAACACTGAATGCACCATATCTCAGTGTATTTTTAAAAAGTAACCAAAATGTAGGTAACTTTTCTCCTAGAGATGGTTCAATATGTACGGCTACCACATACAAAGCTGCAATTCCTCGTAAGCCATCCAGGTAATGAAGATGCAACTTTTGACGAGGCGATTTTTCAGTGAACGGATTCATTCTGTTACTGTTCTAGTACAGGTAAACGGAATTTGCTAACCCTTTCCCACTTTTGTTAAAAGCTACAGAACAATCATGGTTTTTGAATTTCGCAAAGCAGTACTAGCTACTTTAGATGTGAAAAGTAAAAAACTCGGAAAGATGGTTAATATCTGAACAAATTTCTGTGCTCACTATGTTTTCAAAACAGCAAGCAGACGTACTTGAAAAGAACTACCAACGCCAACTTGACTTTTGACAGTAATTTCTCCACTGTGAGCATGGGCGATCGCAGCAGCAATAGCTAATCCCAAGCCCAAGCCTCCTTCTCTGTGACTTCTGGCTTTCTCTGCCCTCCAAAAGCGATTGAAAATTAGTGGAATATCTTCTGGGGCAATACCAATACCAGTATCATTGATAGAAACAAAAACAAAGCGATCTCGTCTAATTACCCTGACACTTACAGTTCCTCCAGTTGGTGTATACTGCAAAGCATTTTCTAGGAGATTAGAAAATAATCGCTTTAACTCAACAGGGTTCCCCTTAACAAACACCTCTTCGGGTATTTCTGACTTGAGGATGATTCCCTTAACATCTGCTTGTAGTTGCAGTAAATCCATCAAATCTTCTAAAAGTTCATCTAGGGGAATTGATACCCACTTAAAAGTTAGCGTTTGTGTGGCGTCAGTTCTTGCTAACAGGAGTAAATCTTCTACTAAACGAGTCATTTGGTTAGTAGCACTTGCAATCGCTTTCAACTTCTTTTCATCATTGGGGTGAATTCGTTCTGGGTGATTCATCATCACCTCAACAGAGGTTTTCACAACTGTAAGGGGACTTCGCAACTCATGGGAAGCATCTGCAGTGAACTGTTTTAATTGTTGAAAACTTTGTTCAACAGGCTTTAAGGATCGTCTTGTCAACCACCAACTGCTAACCCCAGTTAAAATAACAGCAATGAGTCCTCCACAACTGAATCCCCATAATAGCCTATCAAGTTCTTCTTGCAAATTTTCAATAGATTCGTTTACCCGCACATATCCCTGTAGTTGTTTTCTTTCTGGAATAAAACTAGCGGAGTAGACAGGAATAATAATGCTGCGAATTTTTTTGTGTTGAGAAACTTTCGTATTTGGATTAAATGGAATGTGAGGAATATAACGACCTGCATGACCCAATAACCGACCATTGCCATCAAACCATTCTACACCTTGATGATTATTGTATAAATCTTGCCAAGGTATATCTAAATCTTGATCATAATCCAAATTCCGAGGAGTTCTACGCGAAATCGCTTTTGCATCAGCCTTAATTGTTAGTA
>NZ_CAWPKW010000017.1:0-946 GCF_963888615.1 Brasilonema octagenarum UFV-OR1
TACCTGTGAGGAATTCGGGGTAGATGGGAGATTGGGGGATGAGGTTAAGGACGAGACTGTGAGGCATATTTAATTTTGGATTTTAGTGTTATTGGATTTTAGGGTGAGTATTACCCACCCTGCACGATTTAACCCTTAAACCGATACTGCATTTTGGCTGGAAGTCTTAGTTTTTCAGACTTGTTTGGATTTTCAAACTCGTAATATTGTCCTTGGCGAATGCTGACATTTTGAATCAGACTGACAGGAGGCATATTAACTACGTCGTAGCTAACGACTTGATGGGTAAACATCACATCAAGGGGATTCAATGGGTAGGGGAAAGTGAAGTTACCAGTTTTTAATTCTAATTTGGTTACTTCTTGAGTCTGTACTTCTGCTTTACTCATCCACTTACCCAAGCGAATCCATTTTGGTAGTCTGAGTTGCTTTTGAGAAATCACAAAAAACTCAAACTGACTTTCTGGTGCAATCTCTTTTGCTCTACCAAAACTAGGAATGTTTTTTTGAGTTTTCTCCATTTCAACATGGTAGTTGTTATTAGCATACTTCCAGGTATTGAGAATGGTATTATGGTTAATTGAATGCGCTGGAGTGATGTAAATGCTCTGGTAATTGAGCGGTGTTAGATGCTCCTCATATTTGGGAACTTGTTCAGGACAAAAGTAACGATAGGAATGTTCTTCTGCAACAGTTGTAGAGTAGATTTCACTATCTACTAATCCCAATGCATAGCAAAGTGCGTAATTGTGAATGACTAGCTCTGTTTCGTAGAGTCTTCCTATCTCACGAGTTGCGTAATATAAGCTGTCGTGGAGTTCTAGCTGACAGTGGTAAATAATTGTCATCTTGCTTACTCCGCAACTGCACCAGCTTTTTTCTGACTCTTAGAATCTTTTTTACTTTCTTTCTTGGCTGGTTTCACAACCCATGTTTGAGCATATGC
>NZ_CAWPKW010000018.1:0-535 GCF_963888615.1 Brasilonema octagenarum UFV-OR1
TAGTAAAGCAGAAGTGGCGATCGCCCAACAAAGCATTTCCCGAGAACAAGCCACAGGAAAAGCCACTCTCGCAACACTAGACAAAGAACGCCAAGCCCTTATCCAGCAAAAGTTAGAAAAAAGCAAACAGCTAGAGCGCGATTCTCGTGAACTCCAACAAGTAAGAATTGACCTCAACCAAACCAGCATAACTGCCACATCAGATGGTATTATATCAAAGCTAAACTTGCGAAACTCTGGTCAAACTGTGCGTTCTGGAGAGGAAATCGCTCAAATTGTTCCCAGCAATGCCCCCTTGGTAGTCAAAGCAGCAGTACCACCTCAGGAGAAAAGCAAGTTGAAACAAGGTCAAAAAGTACTTTTGCGGGTTTCTTCCTGTCCTTATACAGATTACGGTACTCTAAAAGGTGTCGTCAGCCAAATTTCTGAAGATACCATAAAACCTCAAAATAATGGTGCGACTGCAACTGCTGCAACAGTTTCAAGTCAGCAAGGTGGTGCAGTTGGTACTTTCTACGAGGTGACGATTCAGCCA
>NZ_CAWPKW010000018.1:545-939 GCF_963888615.1 Brasilonema octagenarum UFV-OR1
CAGAAGTTCTATCTCTTGGTAAGGGTAAAAACCAGTGTGCTATTCAAGTAGGGATGGAGGGTAGAGCGGATATTATTTCCAAAGAAGAGACTGTACTCCAATTCTTTTTGAGGAAGGCAAGATTGATTGCTGATTTGTAACATTCTTGAATGTCGAGCAAACTCTGTTGGGCGTTGCTGAAGCACTTATCCTCATTTGGGGAGCTTCTACTGCCGAAGAATGGATTAATCAGATAATGTCTCTTCCTTTGTGATGTCAGAATCATTTTGAATTTTGACAAAAAGTAGGACTTTGCCAAGAACTGTGAGGGGTAACTTGAGGAGATTGCGCCACGAGTTCTATATTTCCATTGCGATCAACTATCCAACCAGTAGCTTCCACAATTTGAGTTGCA
>NZ_CAWPKW010000019.1:0-938 GCF_963888615.1 Brasilonema octagenarum UFV-OR1
ATTGTGGCATACTCTAGAGTTACCCTGATGGCTGCAATGCGACTCTTGAACTAGTTTTATATGTTTTTACTGTTCTGTCGAATTTCTTGATCCAAGTTACCACTTAAATCAGACTGCGTCCAAAAACAAAATCTCTTGACCCTGCCATTATCTTTGATGATAGCAATGCTTGTGCTTTGGCTTGCGGATTAATGCTTTGTATCGGACACGATAACTCGTAACCTATACTACAATCAAGCAAGTGCAGCAACCTGGAGGGTGTTTTGAACAAAGCTAGCAAAGTAGAAGCAATCCTCAACGCATGGTTAAAGTTCATTGCTTTGGAGGATTATAGTCAAGCCAAAATTTCACCAGATGCAGTCAAGCAGCAAGGTGTAAACCTGAAAGGCAATCGTGTAATCATTGGGCAAGATACTTTTGCAGAGTTGCAAAAAGAAGTTAATAAAGGGCAATCAAGTCAAGAGACAGTCTGGGCATTATCCTTTCCTCAAATTCGTACTCAAGAAGAAGAAAAATCTTATTTTCGTCCTCTATTTAGCTTGGATATAACATCCATTCTTCAAGGAGGGTATCAAATAGAGGGGTGGAATATTGATGAACTTCAACTCACGGAAGCAGGGGAAAACTTAGCCAAATTTCTCAACCTAGATGACGAAGATCGGGAACAACTGAAAATTCAAAATGGGTTGAGACACTTACTGAATAATATCTTAGAATTAGATTTTGAAGAAACTTATGAAAACTGGATTAAATCAGTCAGTATACCTCGCTCATCTGAAATTAAAGAGATTCAACCACAGCCGTACTTATTCAAGTTTCAGGCAAGTCAGTTTTCTTGGAATCTCAGATCTGACTTAAAGGATATCCGAAAAAATTATAAGGATAATCAAAGATATTGGTTGAGACAAAAGCATCCAGCCTATGAATATCTATTTGGT
>NZ_CAWPKW010000020.1:0-18669 GCF_963888615.1 Brasilonema octagenarum UFV-OR1
AGATTTTTGCGTAGCGAAAAGCGAGGGTGAGGTTTTGAGCGATTCGGTATGTACACGGTAGATGATATAAGTCCTAATGCTACTGTGTACAGATAAGTGCTCGAATTAGCCAAAATCTTGGAACCTCACCCTGCCCTGTCGGGCATCCCTCTCCGCGAGTTCGCAGAGGGAAAGATTTTTGCGTAGCGAAAAGCGAGGGTGAGGTTTTGAGCGATTCGGTATGTACAGGAAGGAACAAGAAACATCTTCTAAACTACAATACTCACCTACCGTAATAAACCCTAGCATTACCAAATCTTGAATCCTTGCGCAGATAGCTATTCCATTCTTCTGCCTCCCAACGCTTGACAAAAGGTCCAATTGCTATATGTGGTCCTCGCGGTTCAAGTCTGGGGATGACGTATACATTTGAACCTGGGTAAACATTTCGTCCTAGGTAGCTTCTAATCTCGTTTCTATAGTAGGGTAACTCTTTCGAGTTTGCAGGAAAAACGACATAGTAGTAACTAGATCGTCTACCAGAGTCGCCTCTACCATAATCATCTCTATAATCGCCTCTGCCAGAATTATAGGGAACGTCGGGTTCATTCCGTCCGTTCTGTTCGTTATAGACAACTTGATTGCTAGAAACAACTCTTGCAGAATATACGCCGTCAGATTCCAGTTGTCTGGCTAGGCTTCTCGCTCCTTCTCTTGTCCTGAAAGCACCTACTTGAATGACGGAACGTCTTCCAAACCGCTGTCTAAAAGCATTTCTTGGAATCAGACGTGTTCCTCGTCTTAGTCCATAATCATTTTCACTAATATACACTTTATAGGGAACAGAAACACGGTTAGATCCATAAGAAGGTGCTTCAAATTCAACAGAACGTTGGGACGATGTATTCACCTCAGGAACTGTATAACCTTGTGAACCGAACGGTACTGCTGGTAGTTCGTTTGAAGGTGCAGGCGGAACACCATCATACACTGATCGCTGTGCGATGAAAACTTCGCTAGGATTGACTTGGGCATATGCTAGGTTAGATTGAGATAAAAAAACTAACCATCCTCCTAAGAGCAAACGCAAAATCAAAGATGGTTGGCTCAATTTAATAAATGCCATAATCTGATTCGGTATTGCACTGACCATATTATTATTAGCAACAAATTAGTAGCAAAATTTTTAATGATTTTCTTGACTAAAAAATGACCGAGTGATTTAATCCAAAATCTAGAACACCCTGATTTATGTAGTTATTTTATACAATAAGCGAACTATTTTATGAACAAAATTGTAGTTGGTCTTTCTGGAGGCGTTGACAGTTCTGCCGCAGCAGCCATTTTGCACCATCAAGGCTATGAAGTGATTGGCTTAACCCTTTGGTTGATGAAAGGGAAAGGTCAGTGTTGCTCTGAAGGTATGATTGATGCAGCTTATATCTGTGAACAGCTAGGTGTTCCCCATCATATTGTTGATATTCGGGACGTCTTTCAAACTAATATCATTGATTACCTGGTAGATGGTTACAGTACTGGGATCACTCCTTTGCCTTGTTCACAATGTAATAAAACTGTAAAATTTGGTCCGATGTTGCAATACGCGCGGGAAAATTTGGAGTGCGATCGCATTGCCACTGGTCATTATGCTCGCATTCAACATGACCCCGCTACTGGACGCTACCAATTGCTGCGTGCATTTGATCGCAACAAAGACCAGTCCTACTTTCTCTATGATTTGTCGCAAGAGTTACTTGCAGGAAGTGTATTTCCACTAGGAGAGTTACAAAAAAGCGAAACTCGTCGTCTGGCTGATGAATACAAGTTGAAAACAGCAGATAAGCCAGAAAGCCAAGACTTATGCTTGGTGGAAAGTAACGGCTCAATGCGAGCGTTTCTGGATAAGTATCTTGCGCCGAAAAAAGGAGATATTGTTGATACTTCAGGCAAGATTCTGGGTGAGCATGATGGTGTCCATCATTACACAATTGGGCAACGTAAAGGTATAGGTATTGCCGCAGCTGAACCACTGTATGTGATTGCATTGGATGCAGTGAATAACAGGGTGATTGTGGGCGATCGCACCAAAGTAACCGAACCAGAATGTACTGTAGAAAGGGTTAATTGGGTATCCATTGCTGAACCATCAACTCCCATTCTGGCGGAAGTTCAAATTCGCTATCGTTCCACTCCTGTACCAGTCACAGTTATTCCCTTAGAAAACTCTCGTGTTCGCTTAGTGTTTGATGAACCTCAATTCAGCATTACTCCCGGACAAGCTGCTGTGTGGTACGAAGGGGAGAAGGTGTTAGGTGGTGGGATAATTGAGCAAACAGTGAACAGTGAACAGTGAACACTTCGACAAGCTCAGTGCATCGCAGTGAACAACGGGTGGACGAGTCTGTTTCCTACCTGATAACTGATAACTCATAACTGATAACTGTTTCAACCCTGTGCAGAAAGTGGAATTTTAATGATGAGCTCAGTCCCTTCTCCAAGAGTAGAGATACAGTCCAACTGACCACCGTGTTTTTCAACAACAATTTGGTAGCTAATAAACAGTCCCAATCCAACTTTTTTACTGATAGATTTAGTGCTGAAGAAGGGCTGGAATATTTGCTGCTTGACTTCCTCAGTCATACCAGATCCGTTGTCTGCAATGCGAATGACTACATCAGTAAGAGAATCTGACATCTGGGTTTCGATTCGGATCACCAAGCTTGGGTATTGATCTTGAGGGTTCTGCTTTTGTTTTGTCTCAACAGTTGACTTGCTATTTTTCATTTTCTCCTCAAGAGCATCGATTGCATTAGTGAGGATGTTTATGAAAACCTGTTTAAGTGGCTCAACATAGCACTCCACCAAAGTAAGTCTTCCATATTTCTGAACCAGAGTAATACTTTGACTGTGTATGTAAGGTTTCAGACGACTTTCTAAAACAAGCAGAGCACTATCAATATTGTCATGGATGTCAGCTGCTTTTTTCTCAGATTTATCAAGGTAGGAAAAACTTTGCAACGAGTGGACAATCTGCCACATCTGCTGGGACTCACTCTTGATAGAGGTTAGGAGATTGGGGAGTTCAGCTTTTAAAAAATCCAGTTCAGTTTGCTTGAGCGCAGTTTGAATTTCTGCTGCGGGTTCAGGATAGTAGCGTTGGTAGAGGTTAATGAGTTGAAGTAGCTTTTGAATATGACGGTTAGCATGGATAAGGTTACCAGCGATAAAGATGACGGGTTTGTTGATTTGCTCGACAATACCAGCAACGAGTTGTCTCAAGGCAGCTACTTTTTGATTCTTTTCTTTTTTTACTGATTGGTTATATTTGTGCTCAAGCTCACGTAGATTTGTACTGGCTATTTTGGATTGTTCTTCTACCTGTTGTAGTTGGGCAAGTGTTGAGACATAAATTTGCGAGTAGGCTAGGAGTAAGGTTTGAAAATCGATTAATCGATGCTTTCCAGAAGCATTAGTCACTAAAATCGGCTCATAAAGAAATTCAGGCGTTTGCTGTAGTGCCAATTGGGTTGCTTGTATAATGGGCGTCTCCTCATCAAGTGTGAAAACCACTTGCTTGAGGATTCTGTAGAGAGTTTCCACAGGTCGCTGAGAATATAAGTCTAAACTATAATTTTGGCTCATTTTCTCAAAAAACCTCCGCCGCGAGATCATCCCAACATAGAGTTGATTCGTTGTTAAAATCACTCCTGGCAACAAAGGCTCTTCCTCAAAACACTTAATCAAGTTGCTTGCTGGATGAGATAATTCAAAGCAAATCTCCCAATGTTGTAACTGTTGTAAAGTTAACTCAGATGCCAACTTGCTATCATTAGCATTCGTAAAGACTCGATTGGTCAAAACGAATGTAGTCGCCATATTCTTAATCCTTTACTCTTCAACCAAGGTTTATGGTGGTATTTTACACAGTGGTAGCAAACCGTAAAAATATTAATAGGAGAAAAAGCTGAACTGCTGAAAAGCTTGTAAACAATGAGATCAGGACTCAGGATAGATGCTCGGTTAAATGAAAGCGTTACTTACGCAATTTCTGAATTTTATGTTGTGTCCTAGCAGTTAATGACTTTGCGCCAAAGAGCCTTGGGCTGTGGTGCTAAACGAAGTTGTTGCTGAGCTTGCACTGAGCGGCGTCGAAGTGCGCAGCCGAAGCATCGTTATAGCCGGAGACCTACAGCGAAATTGTGAAAAAAACTACTTTACCTGAACTCTGCCGTCAATAACGGTATTTAAGAAGATTCTACACCAACTTTAGAAACTTCTCTCAGAATCTGCGAAACGGAAAATGATAAGTTAATACATAGATTAAAAAAAAATGTAGTTATCGCAAACAAAGGACAGCCTTGAGTTATCATTACGATGGCATAGCCCCTCACGGTGGGCAATTGGTGAATCGCATCGCTACACCTGAGCAAAAACAAGTATTTCTTTCAAAAGCCGACTTTTTACCGCGAGTTCAACTTAATGAACGAGCAGTATCAGATTTGCAAATGATTGCAATTGGTGGTTTTAGTCCACTAACTGGTTTTATGAACCAGGAGGATTATAACGGCGTTGTTGCTCAAATGCGACTCGCCAACGGTACTGTTTGGTCAATTCCCGTTACACTTTCGGTGAGTGAAGAAGTCGCCGCTTCCTTAAAAGAAGGTGATTTGATTCGCTTAGATAATCCTGCTGGTGAATATATCGGAGTATTAGAACTAACACAAAAATATCACTACGACAAGACCCGTGAAGCGGTTCATGTTTATCGAACCAATGATTCAAGGCATCCTGGTGTACAGGTAGTTTACAACCAAGGTTCTGTAAATTTAGCAGGTGATGTGTGGTTATTAGAACGCAAATCTCATCCTCTGTTTCCAAAATACCAAGTTGATCCCGTCGAGTCTCGGCAGGTGTTTCAGCAATTGGGCTGGAAAACTGTTGTTGGGTTCCAAACTCGCAACCCGATCCACCGCGCTCATGAATATATCCAAAAGTGCGCCCTAGAAATTGTGGATGGTCTATTTTTGCACCCATTGGTAGGAGCGACAAAAGAAGATGACATCGCCGCAGATGTGCGAATGCGCTGTTACGAAATTTTGATGGAAAAATACTACCCACATAACCGCGTCCTTTTAGCAATTAATCCCTCGGCTATGCGTTATGCTGGTCCTCGGGAGGCAATTTTCCATGCTTTGATTCGCAAGAACTACGGCTGCACTCACTTTATCGTCGGACGGGATCATGCTGGCGTAGGAAATTACTACGGCACTTATGATGCTCAGTACATCTTTGATGAGTTTAAGCCGGAAGAATTGGGCATTGTACCGATGATGTTTGAACACGCCTTTTACTGTCTGCGTACCCAGCAAATGGCGACAGATAAAACAAGTCCTAGTCTTCCAGAAGAACGGATTCATCTTTCAGGAACAAAAGTGCGGGAAATGCTGCGCCGAGGCGAGTTACCTCCACCAGAATTTACTCGTCCAGAAGTGGCGACAGAATTGGCACGGGCAATGCGAGTAGCAGTTCATACTTACGATATTTAAACCATACAAAAGGTAGATAATAAAGTGTAAAAAGTTGCTTTACACTCAGACCTCAGACCTTTAAGCTATAGCTGATGGACTGAGGTCTGATAGTTAACTAACTTAAGTTATGAAGCGGCGAACCTTTTTACAAAGTTTTGGCTCTATATTTGGGGTGTTGAGTGCGATTGAAACTGGGTGGTTGACATTAGGAAGCCGCTATTATCAAGCTTTAGCACAATCTGCACCGCGTAAATTGGCTTTATTAGTCGGGATTAATCAGTACCCACAATCTCCAGCTTTGAGCGGTTGTTTAACTGATGTGGAACTTCAAAGGGAACTTTTGATTCACCGCTTTGGTTTCCAACCCTCTGATATTATCTCGTTAACTAATGAACAAGCGACTAGAATTGCCATTCAGACAACTTTTTTTGAGCATCTGGTTAACCAAGCAAAACCTGATGATGTAGTTGTCTTCCACTATAGTGGCTATGGCAGTCGTGTCACATTAGAAATGCAAGAAACAGAGCAAAACGCTCTTGTTTTATTTAATCAGACAGATGGACAAGAAAGTAAAAAAGTCAACTATTTATTAGAAGAAACTCTGTTGCTGATGTTGCGATCGCTTGCCACAAAGCATGTAGCAGCAGTCTTAGATACAAGCTACTATACTCCCTCCACCTCTTTATTAACAAACCTAAAAATTCGCGCCCTCCCACAACCAGAACAAGCCATCTTGTTACCAGAAGAACTTGAGTTGCAAAAACAGCTACAAGCAAAAGTCAAGAGTGAAAAGTCAGTTATAGTGCTTTGCGCAACCTCTACCCCCAAGGAATTCGCAAGGGAGGAGCAGTTTTCTGGTTTTAGTGCGGGATTATTTACTTATGCTTTAACCCAGTATTTATGGCAAGCCATACCAGCAACAACAATTCAAGTCTGTTTGTCTTATGTGGCAGGTTCTATTCAGCAGTTAGGTAGTACAAAACAGCAACCAGCTTTATTGCTAGATAGCAAAAGTCAGCTTTCTCGTACACCGATTGGAAATATTTTGCTTCCAAACAGCGCCTGTGCAGAAGGAGTGGTTACAGGAGTGGAGGACAATGGAAAAACAACCACTATCTGGCTAGGAGGACTACCTCCACAAGTACTGGAATACTACGGAGTCAATTCACGATTCACGATCATTACAAAAGAAGGATCGAACATACAGCTGATTTTGAAATCGCGTGCTGGGTTAACAGCAAAAGCGCAAATTTTGAGTTCTGATGGTACAACATCTCCCCAAGTCGGACAACTTGTTCAGGAAGCTGTGCGAGTTATACCCCGAAATATTGGTTTAACAGTCGCCCTGAATGGACTCGAAAGAATTGAACGAGTGGATGCAACAAGTGCCTTTTCAACCGCCACCCATTTACTAAGCGTAGTCACCGGAGAACAACCAGCAGATTATTTGTTTGGGAGAGTACCTGAAGCGAATAACAAAGATTTAGCAGCGACAAACTCTACAGCTGCGTCTTCGAGTCCTTACGGTTTATTCTCTGTTGGTGGCGAGTTAATTCCAAGCAATGGTGGAGAAGCTAAAGAAGCAGTGAAGGTGGCTGCACAGCGGTTAAAACCAAAACTAGGAACTTTACTGGCGGCAAAATTATGGGGACTAACACAAAATACAGGATCTTCTCGCTTGGGGATTAAGGCAACATTAGAGATCATAGGTTCTTTAACACCTAGGGCAGTCATACAACGAGAAACACTGCCAAACCAAACCACTCAAACATCAAACAACAAGTCATTCAATCCTGAACTTGGTGATATTCCCATTGTCAGCGTTGGCAGTAAGATACAGTATCGAGTGGAAAACAAGAGCTCGCGCCCTGTTTATCTGATGCTGCTAGGATTAAATAGCAGTAGAACTGCGATCGCCTTGGTGCCCTGGTACAAAGATACTGAAGCAGACTCATCGCAAACCAAACTAGTCGCCAAAGATATAGTTATCTCCCCAGGAGAAACTTTAACAGTACCACAAACGACTTCAGGTTTTGAATGGGTTGTGCAAGCACCAACTTCCTTAAGTGAAACCCAACTTATTTTTAGTACTGCACCTTTTACCCAGTCCCTCGCTGCTTTAGAAGCTGCTAAGTATCCCAAAGCAGAACAGCACCGTATTCAGCCCTTGACAAACCCCCTAGAAGTCGTACAAGCTGTTCTACAAGATTTACATAATGCCAGTGCAATCAAGGATACGAACACTACAACGACTGATTCCTATATATTGGATGTGAATCATTGGGCAAGTCTTAGTTTTGTTTATCAGGTGGTTGAACAAAATTGCTAGCTTTCAGGCTTGCATTAAGTTTTTCCTCTGCCTGACGAACAATATATAGCAGGGAACGCTTAAGAGGGAACAAACTTGAAAGTCTCTTGGTGACGGTGTTTTCTGATTAGTTCGTGTCCTAATCTACCTGGCGACTGCTATATGTGCTGGTATTAAAATTAATCTCATCTCCAAGAGTTAATTCTCTTTATCTGAACAAAAAGAACCCAGAACACAGTTGTCAGAACGGGCTGGGTTCTGAGTTCTTTTTTAACTAATGTTCTCCCAAAAACTCTCGTATGTAATGATTGACTAATTGAGGCTGTTCCTGCTGTACCCAATGGCTACAGTTAGGAATATATCTGATTTGAAAATTTTTCACATAAGCTTGAGTGCCGTAGGTTAATTCTTTACCAAGGGCAGTATCGTTTTCTCCCCAAATCATCAACGTTGGTACTTCCAAAACGCCCCAACTTTGATTAACTATTCTTTGTTGAAAAATGTTGCGATAATAGCTCAACATTGCTGTCAAAGCACCACGTTTGGCAGCAGCATCTTTGTAAGCATCAAGATCCGCTTGAGTGAAAGCACTTTTGTTGATCGCCATACCTTGAAATGCATTTTCAATCAGTTGATAATCCAAGGATTGTATGAGGAATTCCGGTATTCCTGGTAATTGAAAAAAGAATATATACCAGCTACGTAGCAACTGTTGAGGAGTGCGTAAGCCTTCGGCAAATTTAGCGGGATGAGGCAGATTGAGTACAATTAAACGCTCTAGCATTTGGGGATGAGAGTAAGCAAAATTCCAGGCGATCGCACCACCCCAATCATGTCCCAGCAAAATACATTTTTCGTATCCCAATCCTTTAATAAGTGCCTCAACATCTCTAACAAATTCATCCATCACATAGGCTGACTGGTTCTTAGGTTTTTCGCTGTCGTTATAGCCACGCAAGTCAAGGGCAACCACTTTAAAGTTTTGGGCAAATTCTGGTATTTGATATCGCCATGAGTACCAAAACTCAGGAAAGCCATGCAACATTACTATTAAAGGACCATTCCCTTGAGTAACGTAATGCAATTTCACGCCGTTTGCAGTGATATACTTATGCTGCCATGAACCTTCTAGTACAGACATAATTTATACTCTTCTAGTTAGATAATGGAACTCTGAATACAAGTATTAATAATAACTAATATCGGAAAATTATTCATATGAAATAAAAACTTGAAAAGAAAATCAGTTTTCAATCATTCTTAATTCAATAATTGATAACTCCTCTCTTGATAGATGTATGTGTGGGAGAAAATCTGCTAAATACTTAGCCATGATTAAATCCAACTCTTATGACACACCAACTCACACATCATCATTCTTTATGGATTGAGAGACTAGCCAGATTTGGTTATATATCTAAAGGAATAGTTTACGCGCTCGTTGGACTATTGGCAGCGCAGGCGGCATTTAGCAGTGGTGGTAAAATAACTGATACTAAAGGCGCTCTCCGGGAAATTGTCAATCAGCCATTTGGAGAGTTTTTACTAGCTTTAGTGGCAATTGGACTAATTGGATACGTAATTCTTCGTTTTGTACAGGCAATAAACGACCCAGAAAATAAAGGGACAGATGCTAAAGGTTTGGTACAGCGAGTTGGTTATGTAATCAATGGTTTGATCTATGCTGGTATTGCTTGGAGTGCTGTGCAGATTATTCTCGGTTCTAACAGTGGTGGTAACAGTAACTCTAGACAAGATTGGACAGCAAGATTACTTTCTCAGCCTTTTGGTCAATGGTTAGTTGGTGCTGGGGGGGCGTTTGTTATTGGTTTGGGTTTCTATCAGTTCTATCAAGCCTTTAGTAGTAAGTTTCTGAGAAATTTAAATTTGAATGAATTGGACGATTCAGAACGCAAGTTAGTAATGGGTATTTCTAGATTTGGTTTAGTAGCCCGAGGAATAGTCTTCTGTATTACTGGTTGGTTTTTAATTCAAGCAGCAACTCAGTCTGACGCTAGTCAAGCAGGAGGTTTAAGTGAGGTGTTACAGACACTAGCACAACAACCTTATGGTCCTTGGCTTTTGGGTATCGTGGCGCTGGGTTTAGTTGCCTATGGTGTTTACATGGTAATTCAGGCACGCTATCGTCGGGTAGTCACACGTTGAAAAGTGTATGGCAAAAGTAGAAATACGCGGTGTCTGGTTACCTACAACAGATAGCAAAGTTTTCAATTCCCGAGAAAACATTGCACAAGCTATGGATTTCCTCGCCCAGACAGGATTTAATGTTGTCTTCCCTGTTGTCTGGAACAAAGGGGCGACAATGTATCCTAGTCAATTGATGCATCAAACCTTTAATACAGAAATCAACCCACAGTTTGTAGGACGCGATCCTTTGGCGGAAGTCGTTACAGAGGCGCGGCGGGTGGGGTTAAAAATCATTCCTTGGTTTGAATATGGATTCGCCAGTTCCTACAATTTAAATGGTGGACAACTGCTGGCAAAAAAACCTGAATGGACTGCCCGTGATAGTCAAGGGAATTTGTTGAAAAAAAATGGCTTTGAGTGGCTCAATGCCCTTGATCCAGAAGTTCAAGATTTCATGTTAAATATAATATTGGAAGTCGTAAAAAATTATGATGTAGATGGTATCCAAGGTGATGACCGTCTGCCTGCATTCCCTAGTGAAGGCGGCTATGACAGAGAAACTCAAGAACGCTATCGTCAGCAGTTTGGTGAGAATCCGCCAAAAAACTTCAAAGATGGAAGATGGTTGCAGTGGCGTGCCGATATTCTCACTGAATTTCTTGCCCGCCTTTATCAAGAAGTCAAAGCGATTAATTCTAACCTGTTAATATCAATAACTCCGAATATTCACGACTGGGCATATAAAGAATACTTACAAGACTCGCCCACTTGGTTGAAACGAGGGCTAGTAGATATGATCCATCCCCAAATCTATCGTCGTGATTTTCTCTCTTATAAAAGCATTATTGATAAATTAGTAAACGAGCAATTCACAGATAATACTCTATCCAAGTTAGCACCAGGAATTCTGATGAAAATTGGTTCTTACCGGATAAGTTCACAGCACTTATTGCAGGCTATTGAGTATAACCGTGATTGTGGAATTTCTGGGGAAGTCTTCTTTTTCTACGAAGGTTTACGAGAAGAAAACAACGCCTTAGCTGAGGTGTTGCGAAAAGGTCCTTATGCCCAGTCTGCTGTATTTCCTTCTCTGTTAGATTTAAATCAAGATAGAGTGAGCAAGAAAAGATCTTCTATTGGGCAGCGGTTACTGAGGTTTTTGAAAAATATTGTTTGAAGAATCTTGTTTCTATCATGTCCGCTTCATTACTAATTAAGCCATGATATTATTAATCAAAATAAGGGCAAACATTTTTCATAAATTGAGTCATACTTTCTTTAACTTCTTCGTTATTGTGATTAAAGAAGTCAAACCAAAGCATAAGACGATCTTCTGGATGAAAGCGTTCTCGTATTTGTTGAACGATATCCTCTGGAGTTCCAACTAGTGCATTGTTTGTAGCTTTGATGATCTTTTGTGGGTCAAGCGTTCCCTCAATTGCTTGCCAATATGCGTGCAGCGCTTGATTGGCTCTCTCACGAGCTATTGCCCGTCTTTGAGCAATAGACTTTTTGGGAGTATTATCGATAAAAACCAAAACGGTGCGTGGCATATACCAACGTTGCCATTCCCCTCCATCTGGATGAAATTTGGTTTTCATGCGTCGATGAGTTTCTTCAATGTGTGCTTCAGGCGTGATGGAAAGGTTAAAAACTCTACAAGGCAAAATAGTATTTGCCAACTCCTGAGTTGTAGGGTTATGAGAACCAATAATTAACCGCAACAGATTGAGAGATGCTTGAGCAGGGATAATACCAATACGGTCAAAATTCCAGAAAGGGGGAATTTCGATCTGGTTCACTTCTTTACCATATGCCTGAAGAACTTTTGACCATTCCTGATCGCTGTTGAAGTCTTCACGTTTGATAATTTTGGATCTGACATCCTGTGATGATAAAATATCACCTCTGAGAAAGCGTAGGAAAATTTCGGTGGCTTCTTGAAAAAGTTTTACCCTGATTATATGCCAAGCTGCTTTTTCGACAGCAGAACGGGGAACGATGCCATAAGCAGCACTGGAAAAGGGAAAACGTCCAGTGGCAAAACCGAGGTGAATAAGACGATTTTCAGCTTCGTCTAACTCATGAAGAGTGAGAAATGTTTTCACGGCTTCAGCATGAGCTATCGGACCACCGTTGACAAGGATATTGCGAATGGCTGAACCTACGTGAATGCGTTTTGTAAGAGCAAAAATTCTATGGGCTAACTGGAGAATATCGGTATTGAGACCAATCTCGCTTTTGAAATTGGGAATAACGGGATTTGGATTATGCTTTTGAACTTCACATGAAAGATGACTCTCTGCCACCCAAGCTATTTCGTAACCAAGCTCGTCTGCATGGCTCACTTGGTCAAAGAAATTATGGAACATGGTACGTTCATTGGGAAGGTAACCGCTAATCTCTGTTTGGCAGATGGAGAAGAAGACATCAAACTTCATAGAAATTCCTTTAGTCTATTCGTCTGTGGAGTTTTAGACTAGTAGGACATAATTTCTAAAAACCGTGTTTTCATCCCTCATGGTACTTGCGTTGAATAAGCGTTTTACAGAAAACAAAAATACGGGTTTTAACGATTAAGGACTACTAGTTTTCGCTGCGAAAGACTGTAGCACACCGGAAAGCACCCTCGTCAGGATGGCGGCGGTAAGATACAGCGTATCTTCGCGTCCCAGTAATTTGTGAAGTAAGACACAGACTGGAATAAACAGCAATGCCGTTAAACCAAAGACAAACCAAGTTAAAATCAGTAATTCATGATGTCGCTTTTTTGCTGGGTTTTCTGAACCAGTGCGTTCCACCGTGCCTTTAAGCGATGGACAGGAAAAACGCCACAGACATACAGATGACTTCAACAGTAACAAAATTCATTTTTTAGGAGCGATCGCATGGAATATAAATTGCAAGTGGAAAAAGATATTGAAACTCTTAAAAACGATTTACCAACACTTTTTCAAAACGATATTTCCTACGACATCTACACACGAGATATTTACTTTCAAGATCCTGTCAACAAATTTAAAGGAAAATTGAACTATCGCATTATCTTTTGGACTTTACGATTTCATGCTCAGCTATTTTTTACGAGAATCTACTTTGACTTACATGAAGTCTATCAGTCAGCCGAAGACATAATTTTGGCTAAGTGGACAGTCAGGGGCGTTTTGCGCGTTCCTTGGAAAGCTGGAGTGTTTTTCAACGGCTATTCAACTTACAAACTCAATCAAGAGGGTTTAATTTACGAACATATCGACACTTGGGATCGCAAACCAGGTGAGGTTTTGCAGCAATTCTTCCGCAAGGGAGCAGATATGAGCGATAAAAATTCTATGAAGTTCTCAAGTTGACACTATCCTGCTTTTTTGTGTTACTCAGTATTCTTCACGGCAATGCCGTGTCTCAAGTAGACATACAAAGCCCTTCGGAGTTTACTTTTAGTGAGCCGTAACCGTCTAAGGGCTAAATTAAGAACATCTTCATGGAGAATTGGTAGAAATTTACAGAGAATGCTATAACATGAAAAAGTTTATGAAGATCATTTCATACCAATTCCCCATAGAAAATTGGTATAAACCTCATAACATCTTCTGTAATTTCCTGGTAGCTCGGACAATTAGTTGAATAAAAATTAAGTGCTGTTACTTTAAGGAGAATCGAAATGAAACTTAGCGACGATCTGTTAAACCCTAGTAAAAAGAATATGGTTGTGGCTGACTGCACCAAGTTGATGGATCAGCAAGTTGCTTCAATGCAAGGGGTTTCTGGTCTGGCTTTTAAAGCCGGTTACACAGCCATAAAGGGGTTTGCGCCTAATTATTGTGCTGACGCCGTTGCAATGCTTCTGCCACAATCATTGACGGCAATTGATCCCATTTGGAGTGAGGGCATACAGTCAGGCAACCCAGTCCAACACCTCACCCAGAACAGTTCTCGTACAGCGGATGCAATACTCAGCATTACCGACGCAAAAATAGAAAAAAGCAACAATAAGGCTTTGCGAGGTGTATATGATAAACTCCGCAATTCAGCTAAGAAGCATGTGGAAGAGGCGGTACCTGGCTTAGCTAAGATAATTGATAACCATACTAAGAACTGAGTAGGTATTAAGTAGTTATCAATAAGATTGGGGTTTTCCCCCCAATCTCAATGATTTGCAAAGCTTGGATTCAGTTATACCAAATAGATACCAAGAGCATTCTCAAACTATACGCTTACATGCTTTACAGTTAACAAGCGAAATTAGACAAAGCACTCACAAGTAAAACTTCCATGCAACCCATAAGGAATATGGTGCTTGAGATGCAATCTAGCGATAGGCCCTTTGTGGAAATCTTTGGCATCTAAAATCACCACATCTGAGCGATGGTACTCGGAATCATAAACCAAAGCCAGCACCCAACCATCATCTTCGCTTTGAGAGTTTGGACGTGGAACAAAAATAGGTTCACTAGCAAATCCACCCGGTGCAGCACTCCAAAGTTGTTGTTTTCCTGACTCCAAATCCACTTTCAGAAATGCTTGCAATGGAGCATTACCAGTCTCTGCATGAGCTGCACCCATATATAAATAACGATATGGGCGACCAACGTTTTGTTGATGTAAGGTGGGAAATTCACAACACCGATTGATCAACAACTCTTGCTGCACTGTTTGATCCTTGGGATTAAGATGAAAACGCCATAATTGTGCTGGCTTGAGAGCATCGAAATCTACTTGTCGAAAATCACTTTGCGGTTGTACTTCTGGGAGAGATTCGTAGCAAAGTGAGTCAATAACAATTTCATCTTCCCGCTCAATTGCATTGACATGGTGGAAGACAAAGCCGGTTCGCGTTTCTATAATTTTAACTCCCTTTTGTTTCGGGTTACGCGAAATGATGATAATGCGAGTGGGTTGTTCTGGCTGAAACTTAATACATTCCCCTGCACCACGCATTCCCAATACAAAAGGTATGGGATTAAAGCTGACAGGATTTTGAAAGAATATACAGTAATTGGGGGTAATGGCAAAATCGTGGATAAAGGCGAATCCTGGAACGCTATGGGCGTGCTGTCGTACAACCTTACCCTCAGTGTTTAGCTCAAAAATTGTAATCGTGCTGGATAATCCCGGTTTGATAGAAAAGTTGACAAGGCTTGGCGCACCATTATCTTGAGCACTACTAAAGTCAACGCGGGGATGGGCAGAAAATGCTTCACCTTCTGACAACACACCGTTAAAGTATTCTTTGCCCAAAGTTTCTAAAGTGTAGGGATCAAGACGATAAGGCTCAGCGGCTTCCCACAGTGCTAGCAGTTTACCGCCCCAATAAATCACATTAGTATTGGCAATATTTTTGAGTTTGAAATCTAAAGCATTAGCCAGCCAACCACCGGGTTTTTGGGTTCCAAAAACACCTCGATACAGGATTTTGCCAGCTTTTTGTTCTTCCAAATACTCTTGAGTACGGACAAAGCGGTTGCGGAAGTGAGCACGACCATTGGAGAAGGTGATACGACTAATCATCCCATCTCCATCAAAAGGGTGATGAATCCGTTGCCCTTTGATATTTAACAAACCAGGACCATTTCTAAACAGCGTACCATGCAGTTCCTGCGGAATTTGTCCTTCTACATCATCAATCCAATAATCAAATTCTTGCTCTAGGGATTCATATCCTCTTTGCCAATCTCCACGATTGTAGGGTTTTGCTGGAACTGTAGAAGCTTGATCGTAAAGTTGAAAACTTTGCATGTCAATTCTGGACTTGAAATTTTGAATTGGAAATCTTGGATTTTTGATTAGGAACACAAGAGCGGTTAGCTGTTCTTTTTTAGTAGATTTTACCAACGACTAACCACTCTGTTGCTATTCAATTGGTTGTTCAGACTCTGGTTGTTGTACTATCAACTCAGATATGAATTCAGATAAAAACACTCTTTGTTAAAGCTGGTTGTTATGGTGGTGTCAAAGCTGGCTGTGAAGTTGGTGTTGTTGGTGTATCAGTTTGAGAGTCAGCAGCAGGAAGCCAGTTGATGAATAGCAATGGTAGCAGTCTGGTGAGGTTAGAAATGATGACCAACACCCACAAACTATTAAAATTAGTTTCGGTAATTCCCAGCCAATACATCAACACTGCCCCGAATTGGTGTGAAATTAGTCCTCCCAAGTTGCTCACCGACATTAACAGGGCAAATAAAGTCGCTTCCACTCCAGGCGGACAAAGCCTCGCCGCTAATACCAAAAATGGCATATAAGCTATTCGCCCCATCACAGTTAAAATTATGCTATCACCAAGACTAAACCAGTGGTCATCTATACCCAAAGCACGGTTAGTATGAGTCACTAACACCAGCATGGTCATTCCTAATACTGCTGAGAGGGCAATAGTCCAAGCAAAAATGATGCGAAAGGGAACGGTTTTAAGAAAACGTTGAAAAATCCAAACACCAACAAGCAAAGCAATGCTTGTCACCAAGTGTACACGTCCCAAAAATTCTGGTTCAAAGTGCAGTTCGTTGGTTGCGAAGAAGAAAAAAGCTGATTCACTAGTTGGTGTAGCCTGCCAAAGAAAGATAAATGCTGCTGGTAACCAAATTGCTTTTTGACTAACGGCTGCGCGTAGTTCTTGCAGTTGATGCCTAACTGACACGAAATCTGAATCATCATCAATGCTTGCGTCTTTACTCACAGGGGATTCAGCAATCAACCAAGCCGCAACAGACACCAGAAGCGGGAATGAAGCAGTAATCCAAAAGATCGTCCGGGTGGTGAAATACTCTAGGAGTATACCGCTGAGGTAAGCTGTTATCAACCCTCCTAAGGCTGAAGCAACCCAACACAAGGATTGGAGAGAACCTGCTTGTGCTTGTGATTCACCTCTTACCCTTTGGACAACCAATGAGTCAACAATCACATCACTGACAGCAACAGACAGAGAACTAAGTGCGATCGCGATCGCAGCGCCTATGGCTGTGTGAACTATTGTTGCCAGACTTATCCAAGAAATCGCTCCTAATATCCCAGACAGAATTAGGTATGGACGCCGTCGGTAACCGAATATAGGCAAGCCATCGGAGAGAAAACCAAACAGTGGCTTGAGTATCCAAGGTAGACTAACTACGCCAAATAAAGCTGCAACTTGAACCGGAGTGAGCAAGAGTTCATCTTTCAAGAAAAAGCTGACAGCAAGACGCGCCAGCCCTAAAATGCCTTGAACAAAGTAAACGGTAAGAATTCCCAGTAACTCAGGAGTAGGTTCATAACCTAAAAAAACTTTTTCCCTGACTGAGTTTTTGACCTTGGACAAGGCAGAGGAGGAAACCAGCATTGATAAACAATCTTTAAGATTTATCTACTTTTACATATCATATCGATTTTTTCGTGATGGGAGCGTCGGGAGTGTATCACCCACTCATAATCGCTCTTTTAATTTGGCTGTGAGTTCATGCTGCTGTTGGATATTTCCAGCAATCAAGATAAGGATTTTTCCAACCAGAACAGTACCCCAGTTGATGATCACAACACCTGTCTTGGTTTTCTCGTTGAACTCAATATCACTCAAATCAAGCTTTTCAAGTGAGCGATATTGCGTTTTAAACATTTCGCAACTCCAACTAGGGATATTGAGCTTTTTGGCAATACCTGTGGGATATGATGCGCCATTGAAGCGTGGATTGCACTCGATTGCCAGATAACGCGTTTCGTTTGTTGCATCTTCCACGACTGCAACATCAAAAGCAAAGATTTCTTTTATACCACGTTGCGTTATCCACTCAGCTATTGGTTCAACGGTTTCCCAAGGTTGATGCTTACTAGGATAACGATTGCCGATATGGGCGTAACCATCAAGAATTTGAGAAGTGATGGCAAGACGTTGAAGTTTTGACCCTTCCACAGAGTATTGCACATTTAAAAAGGATAAAGTTGCAACTTCTTCTTGAATTTGCAAAGGTATTTCATCGGGAAACGTTTTGATAACTTCGTCAAGCTGTTGTTGATTTTCACATCGGCTAATTCCAACACCATTCACGGAAATAGCAGTTTTCAAATAACACGGGTAGGGAAATTTAGAGAAATCTTTGATAGCAGCTTTGTTTTCAAAACAAAACGTTAGAGGAACGCTGACTCCAAGTTCTTGTGCAAGTTGTATAAAGTTATTCTTGGAGTTTATAAATTTCACTGTGTTCAACCAGTCGGAATCTATCTGGCGAAACCTATCTTCATCACAACCGACTTTACTTGTAGCATTGCCGAAGAAAAAAAGGGAAACGTTATATTGAGGATAGTCTTCCAATATTTTGTATGAAACATCCCAAATGATATTTGTGCTATGGCTTAAGCCTATTCGTCTGTAATGTTCGGTAATAATATTCCATTGTGACTTTAAATCGGGACACAACTGAATAATATCCTCTGGTTCAGTCAAGCCTAGCACCCTACCAGAATAAAGATGATTACCGATCAAACGCTGATCGGTGCAGACCATAATGTCATGGTTGAAAATTTTATGGCTAGTCACTTTATTAATTTCTTTTGTTAAGTTAACTGAAAACGATGAGAAAATAAGCTGTCGTGCTTAAAGATTGCACATTATCGTTTGAGATCTGTTGACAGTTGACAGTTGACACTTAACCGTTATCAGGAGCCAGCGCCGTGGGCGGTGAGACCACTGCTGCGGGAGGGGAGCCACTGCGTTGGAGAGCCAGTACTGCAGGAGGGTCTCCC
>NZ_CAWPKW010000021.1:0-933 GCF_963888615.1 Brasilonema octagenarum UFV-OR1
GATGAATCTTATCCCCAGGTGAAAACAACTTTTTTCGCTGGTACTTTTTTCAAGCATCCTCTCGTCATGGCTGTCGCTTGGGCTGCACTCAATCATATCAAGAACAGCGGTTCCAAACTTCAAGAAAAGTTAAATCAACGGACAACCCAATTAGCCGAGATTCTTAATAGTTACTTTGAACAAAAGCAAGTACCAATTAAAGTCGTTAATTTTGGCTCTCTCTTCCGTTTTAATTGCCAGACTCAACTTAGTAATTTGCTTTTTTATCACTTGCTTGAAAAAGGGATTTATGTCTGGGAAGGACGCACCCTTTATCTATCGACAGCTCATACTGATGAAGATATTGATCAGGTGATTTGGGCAGTCATGGAAAGTGTAGTTGAAATGCAACAAGGGGGATTTTTACCATCTGAAAATATTTCAAAAAATAGTGGAGAGTTGATAACCCATCAAACTCATAGATTATCAAATAATTTGACTGCTTCATCCTTTAACTTAGCGACTGAGTCCCTCCCGGTTACTTCCACTACTTCCCGTAAAAAGGTTGAGAAAACTATTGCTGACATTTGGCAAGAACTCTTTGGTTTTGACAACGTGAACATTCACGACAACTTCTTTGAGTTGGGTGGTGATTCTCTAACAGCCCTTCAGGCTATTTCTTTGTTAAACAAAAGATTGGATACTAAAATGCCTATAGAAAGCATTTACGAAGCACCAACAATAAACTCTCTTGTAAACATTATATGCCCTGAGCAGAATGAAACAGTTTCTGCTGAGCAAAGTATTTCTCGTGGTCAAAGACGAAGAGAGAAAAGAAGTCAACGATAGTACTAAATATAGTAATCCTAAATATTGTAAAATTCTCTCTTTTCTTGGGGTCCTTGGCGTCTATGTCCTGCGGACACGCTGCGCTAAGGCGGTTAATAATTTTCA
>NZ_CAWPKW010000022.1:0-18581 GCF_963888615.1 Brasilonema octagenarum UFV-OR1
GCGGTGCCAACCTCAGCCTTGCTTACCTAAAGGGTGCAATTATTAACAAGGAAACACGGATTGATGGCAAGTGGCGTTTAATTTGGAAGATTGTTAATCACGGAGCTATAGGTCGAGATTTAAGTAATGCCAACCTGAGCGGTGCCAACCTGAGCGATGCCAACCTGAGCGGTGCCAACCTCAGCGGTGCCAACCTGAGCGGTGCCAACCTCAGCGGTGCCAACCTGAGCGGTGCCAACCTGAGCGGTGCCAACCTGATCGCTGCCAACCTGAGCAGTGCCAACCTCAGCGGTGCCAACCTGATCGCTGCCTACCTGAGCAATGCCAACCTCAGCGGTGCCAACCTCAGCGGTGCCAACCTCAGCGGTGCCAACCTCAGCCTTGCTTACCTAAAGGGTGCAATTATTAACAAGGAAACGCGGATTGATCGCAAGTGGCGTTTAATTTGGGAAATTGTTAATCACGCAGCTGTAAATCTTGATTTAAGTAATGCCGACCTAAGCCGTGCCAACCTGAGCCGTGCCAACCTGAGCCGTGCCAACCTGAGCGATGCCAACCTGAGCCGTGCCAACCTGAGCCGTGCCGATCTGAGCGATGCCAACCTGATCGGTGCCAACCTGAACCTTGCGGATCTGAACCTTGCGGATCTGAGCGATGCCAACCTGAGCGGTGCCAACCTGAGCGATGCCGACCTGAGCGATGCCGACCTGAGCGGTGCCGACCTGAGCGGTGCTATCGTTATGAATGCCTTATTTGGACGGAGTAAAGGTCTTACAGAGGATACCAAGCGCGACCTAAAGCAGCGAGGGGCAATTTTTGGCGATGAGCAGCGAAAGACTATCTTTAGCGATCCCTCTCCAGTTCCAAAACCAAAATAACTTAAAAATCTGTTAATACCACCACCCCCAAGCGCGATACGCTTAACGTATCGCACTGACTCAACTATGCCAATTAAGGCAATACCTCAACATCCCAAGGTCGAACCACTCTTGTCACTCCCTCAACATTCACTTGGACAAGCCAGGAGGTTCCTCCGCGCCGCACATCAGTCACAATTCCTTCTTTAGTTTCACCAAAGAGTTTTTCGTTGATAACTTTAATTCTTGCTCCGATCTGAATTTCGTATGGCGGTGCGTAAGCTTTGGAAACTGGACCAACATTTTTATTAGGAATAGCCAATTTCCCCTCTTTGATACGCTCTAGAGCATCGGACATTTTTTCCAAAGCAAGCGTCTGGCGAAGTTGAAGTTGAAGCAATAAACTTATTTGATCTGATGTCATAGTTTTATATTGTAAGGTTGCTAATAATTATTAGATTTCCCCTCAGTGCTTCAGCTGCAGGAAAGAATTGTATTAGGCTGCACCAAAAAAGAAATTCTCAGCCTTCAGTCGTAAAGCACAGAGAATTTTTTCTTAATCAATTGTGTAAGTAAATACACATAATTTAATTTCGTATGCCCCTTGCCCCCTGCGCTTGAGCCGCTCTGGGCGTGCGCTTTGCGCATACGCTGCGGACTGTTTTTACTTCTGACGACTGACGTCACGACTCCTGAATTCTTCCATATCACTTAATTCTGACAAATCCAGCCTTTTGAATCAGTTCTTGACCTTGAGGTGTCAGCAGCCAGTTTGCATAAGCATCCCCAGCTTGCTGCTCTGTTTGACCATTTTGTTTTAAAATCACAAACAAATTACGGGTAATTGGGTAGTCCCCAGTACGAAATGCCAGAGCATTCAACTGATTCTGCTTGCCGGGACATTCAGACAGAGGTATGAAGGGTTCTTGGTAGGGAGGGACAAATTGCCCCGAAATACGCCCCACTGGTAGGGACTTAACTGTGCATTGGGGCACAACCTCTTGTGCAGAAGCATAGTAAATTCCACCAGGACTCGAAGCCAGTTTTCTCAGAGCTTCAGTAGTCGTACTAACATAACTTACGTTATTACCAAGGTTCTCTTTGTTTAAAATATTTTCGATAAAAAACTCTACTGTACCGCCAGCTTCTTTGCTGCGAGTGTATGGTATAATTGGTAGATCTGAACCACCCACTTCTTGCCAGTTAGTTATCTTGCCAGTGTAAATGTCTTTGATCTGGGAGACAGTTAAACCAGGAATGTTAAGGCTTGGGTTGACGGCGATCGCAATACCATCAATTGCCACTGGAATTTCTTTAAGACTAAATCCTTTCTGTAGTGCTTTTTGGTTTTCTTCACCCTGAATTGAGCGAGAAGATTGAGAAAAAGCGAGTTGATTATCTATCAACATCCGAATACCAGTGCCAGAACCTGGTTTTTCAACAGGAGGTTGAACGTAACGTAAAGTAAACTGAGGGCAGATGCTTTGAAGCACTGGGTCTAAGTCTCTACGGATAGGTGCCCATGTTGTACTACCACCGTAGTTGAATGTCCCCGTTGGTAGATTTGGTATACTACAACTTGTTGTCGTAGAATTTAGAATAGCAGAGCTATTAGCTGGATTATTATTTACCGAAGGATTGACAACAGGAGTAGAATTAACTTGGTTTGTATTACTTATTTTAGCCCAGCGTTCTATAAGAAACCATAAGCCAGCAAAGGTTAAGCCAAGCGTTATAACGATGGCTAGGAAAAGGCTAAGCGTTTCGTTTTTATCAGACATAAATGGGTATTAGCACCGAATGGTGTTTATAGCAGCAGAGATAACAATTTGTAAATAAGACGAAATAGTGCTGTGGCTGCGATCGCCATTAATGCCGCCGCAACAGACAAAATAATAACTTCCTCAATGGTAAAACCGCCCCGTACCCGTAACAAGAATAAGACAATCCCTAAAGTGATTGCAGGAAAAATTAATAAATCAGATCCTCCAATCCATCGCTTCCATTGGGCATAAATTAACCCTGATAAAATGACACAAGCAGCAGCCAAAGTGATGACTGGCGATGGTAGTATTGTTGAAAGACCAATTGTTATCAATGCTCCTTCAAACCCACTAAACGCTGCTCTAGCTAATAATTTAATTAAAGAAAATTGTTGTTTAACAGGCCCAGTCGCAGAAACAGATTGCTTTTGTACTGGGGGTTGAGTCTGTGTTTGCTGTGATTGTGGTTGTGGGGTGACAGAAGGCTGACGGGGATTTATGTATGTAGAAGGTATATGGTTTTGAGATACATTGAGGGCATCTAGAACCTCCTGCGCCGACTGATAGCGTTGATTAGCCGCGCTTAAAAGCATCTTATCTAAAATATCAGCAAGGTGTGGGCTGACACTCACATGACCCCGCCATTTCCACTGGTTACTATACGCATCGAACAGTTGAGTTATCTCTGTTTCGCCCGTTAATAACATCAGGATTGTCACAGCCAAAGCGTACAAATCTGTAGATGGAAATACTTGACCTCCGGACATTTGTTCGGGGGGAGCAAATCCCATAGAATATATATTAGTGGAAGGAGCAGATGCACCAATGGGAGCGTTTGTAACCAGTTTAACTGCGCCAAAATCTAGCAAGAAAAGTTTGCCATAGCGATCGCGCATGATGTTGGAAGGTTTGATGTCTCTGTGGATAATATTTTTTTGATGAACAAACTTGAGTATTTTGAGAATTTCTTGCAGAATTTCTAAAACTTCTTGTTCTGAATACTTGCCTTTTTGGGCTAATTCTTCCTCTAAGTTTTGTCCGTCAATATATTCTTGTACTAAATAAAAGAACTGGTCTTGCTCTCCTGCTTGTAAGCTGGGAATGATAACTGGAAAGAAAGCGTATAAGTCTGGAATTTGCTCATGTTGGCGTCCAATTTGCTCTAAGACGACTGCCTCTCGTTCAAATAGATCTTGTGCTAGTTGTAATTGAGTTGGACTTAAATCTCCCGCAGGTTGAAACTGCTTCACTACACATTGGCGCATTCCTGGGGTACGGCGATCGCGTGCCAAAAACGCTGCTCCAAATCCGCCTCGTCCTAAAAGCTTTATCGGCAAATAGCGTCCGTCTAACATCAGCGGCATTCCGCAAGCAGTACAGTATTTCTGCTGCACTGTTCTGATGGTCCCATGATCATCTAAATCTGAAAAATAATTTTGTGGGCGGGGGCAGCGTGGACGAGTACAATAAATTTCCATACTCAACACTCAATACTCAAATTCCATACTCAACACTCAATACTCAATAGTCAAGAGCGCTTAACTAATAAACATCACTTGTGCGCCTCCTGCTGCAGCTGCCCACCACAGCTACAGCGTAAGCATTGCTCTTGTACAGGAGGCACGCGAACAATGGGGGAGCGAGGGGTTTCCTCTGGGGATGAGTCCTCAAGGGGAAGTTTTTCCCCTTGGTTCGCTGGGGATGCCAGTTCCCTCTGTAGGAATTGCCCTATGCTTGCGGCACGCGTGCGCCGTTGCAAGAGCGTCTGGTGGAGGAGATACGGGTATGCCTGTAGCACGTCTAACGGAAGAGCGCCAGTCGGGAGACAAGGACTGCAGCGCGCTTACTCACCTTTCGGGTATCTCTATAGCCCTGCCTTGCCCGCACTCGCGTTCAAAGACGCGCTCGTCCCAAAGGGACACGCGCAAGGGACAAGGGACGGCAGTTGCGGGACTGTCGGAAAACCCGCAAGGACCCACTGCCTCAACGGACAGGTGCCTGACTGTCGGGAAAACGCCAGGTGCTACAACGGGGGGAACCCCAACGCCAGATACCTACGGAGGGAAACCCTCCTGCAGTACTGGCTCCGCAACGCACTGGCTCCCCTACCAAGAGCGCTGCCTCACCCCGGCACTGTCCTCCCCAATGCAGTGCCTCCTAATGACTAATGACCAATGACTAATGACTACATCTTAATCATCGTCGTCAAAATTATGCGCTCCTACATCCACTGTACTAACCATTACGGGTTTGCGTGATGTTTTTAACATTTCTAGATTCCATCCTGGTGCAGTAAACTGGGGTAGAATTTCCCGACTAAACGCTTCTGCTGCCTTAGATCTGTAACGATTAGGATTAAAAACCAGGTTTAGCATCCGCTTGACTATCACACCTTCAATGGGAGCACTGTGTAGCACCCCCATTTGTAACTCTTTAGCTATTGCCGAAGTCGAGACAAAGGCAGCCCCCAAACCGGATTGCACGGCATTTTTTATAGCTTCTATGGAGTTTAGTTCCATTTCGATTTTAAAACGCCGCGTGTCAATGTCACAGCGTGATAGTACTTGGTCAATGACCTTGCGGATAGTAGATTGAGAATCGAGAGCGATGAACTCTAATTTATATAGGTCTTCTCTTTGAATCGTTTCAAGTTTGGCAAAGGGATGGACTACAGGTATAATAAGTGACAGTTCATCTTCGGCATATGGAATAATATCCAAAGATTCCGCGAGTTCACCAGGAATTTCGCCACCGATGATTGCCAAATCCACCTGTCCGTTAGCTACACTCCAAGTGGTTCTGCGGGTGGAGTGCACGTGCAATTGCACTGCCACATCTGGATATTTTTGTCGGAACATCCCAATCATCCGGGGTAAAAGATAGGTGCCGGTGGTTTGAGAAGCACCAATAATCAAAGTACCGCCTTGGAGATTTTGCAAATCCTCAATAGCGCGGCAAGTTTCCTGACACAGGCTGAGGATTTTCTCACCGTAACTCAGAAGTAAATGTCCAGCTTCGGTTAGTTGTGCACGACGTCCTCCACGGTCAAATAATGGAACATCCAGCTGCCGTTCTAGGTTTTGCACTTGCAAGCTAACAGCAGGCTGGGATACATAAAGGCTATCAGCGGCACGCTTGAAGCTTCCTTCTGCGGCGATCGCTTTGAGAATACGTAACTGATCTAAAGTGAAAGGAAGGTCAGACATAAGGCTAAACCCACAAACTTTGAGCATGAGCGGCAGTCTTGTACAAACCAGCGTAAAAAAACTTCACAGCAGGGCACGATTTATTGCATCTTAAATTTGGAGACTTTACTCGAAAAAGACAGTAGCATACCATCTTGACTAAAGTTCTCTTTTCTACAACTAACGCTAATAAGTAGTAGATTTTCTGGAGAATTCTATCTAAACTCCACTCTGGGTTTCAAAAGCTTGAACGCTTTTTTGTTTTCGTTTCAAAATCCAATGCACCCCTCTACGCTTCCCCCTGCAAGGAGAGACTATGATTTTGTTGCCCCGGAATAGAGAGATTTTCAGGGGGTAGGTTGTTACAATAATTTCCGTTTGACTTGCGTCTTGCCGGAGTAACAACGTTTTCATTGCCACATTTTGCCCTCCAACCAAATCTGCACATAGCTGCGATCCACGACTTCCACCACAGTAAACCGTTAATCCAAGGTTCGGGACAACTGTCTTTGTTTGTATGTCCCGCACAAGGATAAGATTGACTGCTACAGTCTGCATCCACTCTTATAGCTGAAGAATTATTCATGACTACTTTATAGTGGATGAAGCCATCTAATTCAGCATACGACCATTTGGACTGGGAGACTTTTGGTTTTTCCAGCGGATGGTCATAAAAAACAGGGGACAGATGACAGGGTTGTGCCCTGTTTTCTATCCTCTGCACCATGCCATTATATATTTTTTTACTGGTTAAATTGGGAAAGATACGCAAGTCCCAAGTCCATTTTTTCAGTTTAATAAAGTTCTTGCCAATGACAACTTCTTTCGTAATATGGTTATTAATATGAGAAGTAAATTGTTTAGCTGTTCCATAAAGTGCCATTAATCTACATTTTATTGAGGGAGTTTTTTTGTGTTTTGCTGTTGTCTGAGTATGGTCATTGCGACTGACTGCTTTGTGCTGTACCTCTTTTTCTGATGTGATCACAGCTAGATACTTTTATAAGCTAATATCTGAGGATACTTTACCATTCTCAAATACCATCGATGCTGTGTCGTTCAAACAAGTTTGTTCAGTCAGATATACTTCCCCTAAGAAATTTTCCTGTTCTCAAGTCCTAATTAACTTCAGCTTGTCAATGATAAGTGGCTTAAGTTCAGATGGTCGCTTTTTGATCAGGTGATTCTATTTTATGGTGCGCGTGTTGGCACTCAACGTGAGTTCATCCAATGCACGTACTGTATGGGGACAGGATATCCTGCAATACGGTTTTTTACATAGTTTGTGGTATTTGTTGTACTAAATTAGGCTTTCTTTAAGTTACTTCATTTGTGTGTATGATGCCGCCGACGTCTTGGTTGACCCTTAGTCATTTTGTCATGCTAGGACTACTATTTGGTTTTGCAATTGTCCATAGTGGAGGCGCAGCCCTGCGCCCGTGGGCAGAAAAGCATATTGGATGTAGACTCTATCGCATTATTTTTGCATTTAGTAGCCTGCCGTTGGCTGTCATATTAATTATTTATTTTTTTAACCACCGCTACGATGGCTTGCAACTTTGGTACGTCCAAAATTTACCTGGAGTCCAGCCATTCGTATGGGTACTCTCAGCTATTTCGTTTTTGTTTTTGTATCCTGCTACTTTCAATCTCCTAGAAATTGCTGCTATCCAAAAGCCTCAGGTACATCTTTTTGAAACAGGAATTATTCGCATTACTCGCCATCCACAGATGGTGGGACAAATTATCTGGTGTGTTGCTCATACCTTGTGGTTGGGTACAAGTTTTACACTTGTCACTTCAATTGGTTTAGTGTTACACCATTTATTCGGAGTATGGCATGGGGATCGCCGTTTAAGCGATCGCTATGGAGAAGCTTATGCTCAAGTAAAACAGCGTACTTCGATCATGCCCTTTGCTGCTATACTTGAGGGCCGTCAATCTATCTTATGGCAGGAATTTTTACGTCCGTCTTATTTGGGGGTTGCTATTTTTGTGCTATTACTTTGGTGGTCACACCCTCTATTGCTCGAAGCTACAAGTAAAATTGAATTATGATTTTAACATAATCGGATTTATCAACAGAAGTTGATGAGATTAAATATTAATTTGATCTCATCCACTGCCACCAAATCAATGTAGGATTAATTGAAGTAGCTGTCAGTGGGGGTGCACTTAGTCGTTTTGATATTTTAAATTTGGTAATTGCTGGTCAATTGCCAAAGTAGGGAAAAACTTGATAATTCGCTATTTTCTTTTCTATAATCAGCCTTAGTTGATAAAATTTAGTGAATAAAACAAGATAGCCAACAGCGACCAATACTTGAGAAAATCCTCAATACTTGTGCGAGAGCGTCTAGTTCCAGCAGCATTGCCACAGGCCATAATGGTACTATTTCTTTTTGCACCAAGCCAAAGAAAACTACCCACGGTTATTATAGGTGTCTGGAGGAAAGTTGTCGCACAGGTCAGGTCAACAGCAGATTGGTGTAAAGATACCCTGACAATAACGACTATAAAACCAAAAAGTTTGAGAGAGTTACCATCTTGAATGTTTTGCCGGCTTCTTTGTCAGTTCTGCAATGGATAATATTTACAAAATCCTGACAATGGACTCCCAAAGCTGACAGTTAGTTTTGATATCAAAACCATATAAATTCCAGAGGCGTCATGGTGTTGTCGGTTAGTGAGCGGACATTTTCTCAAGAAGTTTTAGAATCTTCAATTCCTGTTTTAGTAAATTTTGAAGCACCTTGGTGTGGGTTATGTCGAATTATCCACCCATTATTATTGCAATTTAAAGCTCAATGCGGTGACCAAATTAAACTAGTAGGGGTGAACGCTGATGACAATTTTAAACTCGCCACAAAATATAAACTTAAATCACTGCCAACTTTAGTGTTGATCGAAAATGGTATAGTCTGCCAGCGTTTGGAAAGTTTTCGTGGACGAGAAGATTTACTCTTAGCTTTGGAAGATATGAAAGTCTGTTACACCAACCGCCCTAAAGCTTACCATCGACCAACAACAGCGGATTTAGGTTGTCGTTCTGCGTAAAGAGGGATTATAGTGAACCAGCGCTATGTACCAAGAATATTCACCTCTAGTGACGAGTGGTGCAAGCGCAAAGCGCACGGCTGGCTGCAAGAACGTTATCGGGTTCGTGCGCTCTGCGCATAAGCGCAGGCTAATTACTCATTATCCCTTTGTCCGCTTGTCCTCTTGATTGACTGATGACCAAATCTAAAACCAAACTTAATTACCCCACCCAATAACTATTGTGTGGGGTATTTTATCCTAAAGTGTGTGTGTCACAATTATTAACAGTTCCGACAAATTAGTCAAGAATTCTAAAAGTAGGCGTCAGTGATGGAAGTTATCTATCAGTATGCCTGGCTGATTCCGGTATTACCTCTTCTTGGGGCAATGCTGGTCGGTCTAGGGTTAATCTCGTTGAATCAGGTGACGAACAGCCTGCGACAGCTCAACGCGGCATTTATTATCTCCTTAATGGGACTCGCGATGGCGCTGTCGTTTGCTTTGCTGTGGAGTCAAATTCAAGGACACGCTCCTTACACCCGTACCTTGGAATGGGCAGCAGCAGGCAATTTCCACCTGAACATGGGCTACACTGTTGACCACCTAACAGCCCTGATGCTAGTGGTTGTAACAACCGTAGCCGTTCTAGTCATGGTTTATACGGATGGGTACATGGCTCATGACCCAGGCTATGTCCGGTTTTACGCCTATCTCAGCTTGTTCGGCTCCTCAATGTTGGGTCTGGTGGTTAGCCCCAACTTAGTACAGGTTTATATCTTCTGGGAGCTGGTCGGGATGTGCTCGTACTTGCTGGTCGGCTTCTGGTACGATCGCAAGGCAGCAGCAGATGCTTGTCAAAAGGCATTTGTAACTAACCGCGTGGGTGACTTTGGATTGCTGTTGGGCATTCTGGGGCTTTTCTGGGCAACAGGAAGCTTTGATTTTCATGTGATGGGCGATCGCCTAGCACAACTTGTCCAAACCGGTTCCTTGAGCAATTTACTCGCCATCGTGTTGGCGATTCTCGTATTCCTGGGTCCGGTTGCAAAATCCGCTCAATTCCCCCTGCACGTCTGGTTACCAGATGCAATGGAAGGTCCCACCCCCATCTCCGCCCTCATCCACGCAGCAACAATGGTGGCGGCGGGTGTTTTCTTAATTGCTCGGATGTACCCAGTTTTTGAACACGTTCCAGCAGCAATGAACGTGATTGCCTTCACTGGGGCATTGACAGCATTTTTGGGTGCGACAATTGCCATCACTCAAAACGACATCAAAAAGGGCTTAGCTTACTCCACCATTTCCCAACTCGGTTACATGGTGATGGCAATGGGAGTAGGCGCATACAGCGCTGGACTTTTCCACTTAATGACCCACGCCTACTTTAAGGCGATGCTCTTCCTGGGTTCTGGTTCTGTGATTCACGGTATGGAAGGAGTCGTCGGTCACGATCCCAACTTGGCGCAGGATATGCGGTTGATGGGTGGACTGCGGAAATATATGCCAGTTACGGCAATTACCTTCTTCATTGGTTGTGTCGCAATTTCTGGTATCCCGCCCTTTGCTGGTTTCTGGTCAAAAGATGAAATCTTAGGGAAGGTATTTGCAGCGAACCCACTTCTCTGGGCAATTGGTTGGTTAACCGCTGGAATTACCGCTTTCTACATGTTCCGGATGTATTTCGTTACCTTTGAAGGTAAATTCCGGGGCAATCAAACTAATTTGTGGCAAAAACTCAAATCTCCAGCAGGAATGGGAATTGTTACAGGTTTTGATGCAGCCCCTGCTTTTGGTCCTGGTGCCATGACCAAGGGAGAATTGGAAGCAACTGAGGAACATCACCATGATGACCACAGTCACGGTCACGGTCATGGTCACAGTCAGTATCCTCATGAGTCGCCTTGGACAATGACTCTGCCATTAGCGATTTTGGCAGTTCCTTCTATACTGATTGGTTTGCTTGGGACTCCTTTTGCCAACTACTTTGAGGAGTTTATTTTCCCACCCAGCGAAACTTTAGCCGAAGTCGTAGAAAAAGCGGCTGAATTCAACCCGTCAGAATTTTACATTATGGCAGGTGCTTCAGTTGGGATTTCCTTGATTGGCATTACCTTAGCTTCGTTGACGTATCTGTTGGGTAAAATTAACCCAGTGGCGATCGCAGCAAAAATCCAGCCGCTTTATGAGTTCTCCCTCAACAAATGGTATTTTGATGACATTTACCATCGTGTTTTTGTTGTCGGTTTGCGGCGTTTAGCCAGACAAGTGATGGAAGTTGACTTCCGCGTTGTTGATGGTGCTGTAAATCTCACCGGTTTCTTCACTTTGATCACTGGTGAAGGTCTGAAATACCTAGAAAACGGTCGTGCTCAATTCTATGCCTTAATTATCTTTGGCGCTGTGTTGGGTTTAGTGATTGTTTTTGGTGTAACTTGATAACTGCTCAATAAAATCTAGACAAATCTAGAAATATCCTTTGCAAGTTAGCTGATTACACTCAGGGATAAACGGGAATTTACGCCAGTCGCTAAGGGGGGCTAACCTCCCCCACAGCACTGGCTCCTCTATTCCCTGGTCTTGTGACATCAGGAATTACTTTTAAAGTGTTCCCTAATTAATGTGGCTTAAAACCATATTGGGGATAAACAAGATAAAAACTTACTATTCGCTTTTACAGCGATTTTATCTTAAGTAATTCTACCGTCATTTTCGCGTTGAACTCCAGATAAATCTAGATTTTTGAGCGACTGTTTCAAACCCTGTACAGTGAATAAAGTCAACTCACTCTGTGGCTCTAACTGATAAATGCATACAGAGGATGAAGACAGGGTCATTCGTTTTGCTCTCTTCATCTTTCTTTATTTTTATTAAATAAACCTAACAATGAAGACCAACGCCTGCAAAAACTGCTAGTAAATAGCTAGTAGTTGATAGCCGAACATTATTATTGCTGCCTAACAACTTGCGATGAATACAGCAAATTTTCCTTGGCTGACGACGATTATTCTGTTTCCGATAGCGGCGTCACTGCTGATTCCCTTCATTCCAGATAAAGATGGCAAAACAGTGCGCTGGTATAGCCTGGTCATAGGGCTGTTAGATTTCGCACTGATTGTGACTGCTTTTTATACTGGGTATGATTTCTCCAATCCAGATTTGCAACTCTTTGAGAGTTACAGCTGGCTTCCACAGATCGGTTTGAATTGGTCGGTAGGGGCAGATGGCTTGTCTATGCCCCTGATTATTTTGACTGGATTCATTACCACGCTGGCGATGCTGGCAGCTTGGCCGGTGACACTCAAGCCCAAGCTGTTTTACTTTTTGATATTAGCGATGTATGGCGGTCAGATTGCCGTTTTCGCCGTCCAGGATATGCTGTTGTTTTTCCTGGTGTGGGAACTCGAACTGGTGCCGATATACATTCTGCTTTCAATTTGGGGAGGCAAAAAGCGGCAATACGCAGCGACCAAGTTTATTTTGTACACTGCTGGCGGTTCGCTGTTTATTTTGCTAGCTGGATTAACAATGGCGTTTTCTAGCACTCCCATCACTTTTGATATGCAAACGCTTGCAAATCAAGGTTTCAGCCTCAACCTCCAACTTTGGCTGTATGCTGGGTTCTTGATTGCCTACGCTGTCAAACTCCCGATCTTTCCGTTGCACACTTGGCTACCAGATGCCCACGGAGAAGCGACAGCGCCTGTGCATATGTTGCTAGCAGGTGTTCTGCTGAAAATGGGCGGTTACGCGCTTATTCGCATGAATGCCCAAATGCTTCCCGATGCCCACGCTTATTTTGCCCCGGTGTTAGTGATTTTGGGGATAGTTAATATTATCTACGCTGCCCTGACATCATTTGCCAAGCGCAACTTGAAACGGAAAATTGCCTACTCCTCAATTTCTCACATGGGCTTTGTGGCGATCGGTATTGCTTCCTTCACCGACTTAGGATTGAATGGGGCAATGTTGCAAATGGTTTCCCACGGTTTGATTGGGGCGAGTTTGTTCTTCCTGGTAGGGGCAACATATGACCGTACTCACACCCTCATGTTGGATGAAATGGGCGGTGTTGGTAAGAAAATGAGCAAAATGTTTGCCATGTGGACAACATGTTCTATGGCATCCTTAGCCTTGCCAGGAATGAGCGGTTTCGTTGCTGAGTTGATGGTATTCGTTGGCTTTGCCACCAGCGATGCCTATAACCCCACCTTCAAAGTTATTGTGGTGTTCTTGATGGCAGTTGGGGTGATTCTAACTCCGATTTATTTACTGTCAATGCTGCGGGAGATTTTCTACGGTGAAGAAAACAAAGAATTAGTTTCTCACCAGAAACTCATAGATGCCGAACCCCGCGAAATCTTCATCATCGCCTGCTTGTTAATACCAATTATTGGTATTGGTTTGTATCCCAAGATGCTGACTCAGATGTATGATGCGACAACTGTGCAGCTGACGGCGCGGTTACGCCATTCTGTACCCGCTTTGGCGGATCAAGAAGCGCCAGCGCTATCGTTTAGTGCGCCGGAGATTGGCAATTAGGTTGTTGATTTAAAATCAATATTGCTTAAGGGGCGGGTTTTGTACCTGCTCTTTTTTTATTAGGTTTTTCCAATCTGTTGAAGAAACCCAATATTAAGCTCCAGTTTCTCTCCTAGCCACAGAGCATGTTCCGTATGGTCTTTCACATCATCGCCCGTCTCGGGGTGGATTAAAATATCCAATCCCTCACGATTGAGCATTAACCAGGGAACAACTTTCTCAAACTGATTCGGTAAGAATGCAACTTGATACATCGCCTTTGGATGTGGACCAATGAGTTTATCATGCCAGCGCCCAAGCCGCACCTCAAATCTTTCGCCTAATCCTTCGCGTACACGTTCAGCTACATCACGGCTGGTAGTATCAAAGTAGACATGAGCGTGAAAACCACTGATTTCGATAGTATCTTGTTGCATCGCTCTAAACTCCAATTTTCACCGTGACTGATTTGACTGATTACCTCCATTTTAATGGCTATGCTAATCTAAGCTGTTCAAGCGCTGCGTCACAACAACCCTAACCAGGATCGTAAGGATTGCTCTAACTGCTCGACATCGGAATTCGCCAACTTACCAATCGTTGTCACAATTAAGCTCTCATGTACTGTGTACAAACCTCGCTTGACTGCTGTAACCACGTTAAGCCCTGCTGCAGCCCAGTCAGAAAGTACAAACTCACCCTCAAGTAACGATCCTGTTTTACTTGTTAGTGGCGTGATGATAATATCTTGAGAAACATGCGGTGCATTAACCACAACTGCAGGTCTTACCTTTGAACTAGACAAATCCGAGAAGGGATACCGAACCAAGATGATATCATTTTTGGAGTAGCTGGGCATAAACATCATCCTCGGCGTTATCCCAAACTGCATCAAGTGATGTTTGGCTAGCTTGAAGCCAAAACTCAGCTTCATCATCAGGAAGAAGTGTTACCAGCACTCTTGTTCCTTCAGGTAGTTCCGCTGATTCCAGCAGTTCAATTTTTCCTTGCCGAACGGTAGCCCAAAGTGTTTTTAACATATTCATCTTATAACTGGTCATGCTTTGATTTTAGGCGTTGATGCTGGATGTGCGATCTGCGCTCCGCGCAACAGCGAAGCGATCGCCCTTTGACGAATTTCTGTCGATGCAGTCATAGAACACCGGATTAACTCATGCCTAGCTCGATTGTACTAAATGGTATTGATGAAGATGTTCCGGCGGGCTGTGGTGTTTAGTTGAAATCAAAATGGCTTTAAGAGTGGGTTTTGTACCTGCCTTTTTTCATAGCGTGGTTGTCTCATTTTCTTATTCTCTAACAGCACAATCAATATTTAGCTAAGTGGCTCAACATAATTAAATATAAAATGTCATTGCGTTAGCGCAGCGTGCCCTCCGGGCAGTGGAACGAAGTGAAGCGTAGACCCCGGAGGGGGCTTCCCGCAGGGTAGCAATCGCAGGATTTATATTTTAAGTTTTTTTAGGTTGACCTACTTATCTATCAACAACATCCGCTCCTCAATGGCTTCCCAGATTTTGGACGGCACCTCCACAGCTGCTTGTTTACACTCGATAATTAGGGAATTAGCATAAAGATAATTTTCCAGTCTACTGATTTCGTCCCGAGATAAATCAACTTTTTCCTGTGTAAGATTGAAGGCGTTGAGCAAAGATTCTTGGAGAGATTCAGCAAATTTTTGACGTTCTTTCTGTGGCTGTTTCTCATCAAAAATGTGAGATTCTTGTGCTTCGAGTTGCTTAATTAGCTCAGTAGAGTTAAAATTATTAAAAATTTTTAATTTTTCAAGCTCACGAGTGAGATTTATGGCATCGGCGTAGCCGTTGGCGATAGCGTCGGCAATCTCGTAGGGGCCGACGATGCTTAAGTCGAGGGCGTCGAGGTTAGCGTAGACGTTGAAGCCAGCGGTGGCAATGGCGTCGGCGTAGGCGTGCAAGTCGGCGTTGGCGATGGCATCGGCGTAGGTGTTCACGTAGGTGTTGGCGTAGTCGTAGTCGTAGGTGTTCTCGTAGTCGTAGCCGTAGGTGTTGGCGTAAGTGTTCGTGTGGGCGATGGCAAGCGCCAACGCACGTTTGCCCACTGGATTAACATCTCCGGCCGACCCAGCTGTGACTTCATCTGCCCAGCGTAATAGTTCTTGCAATTTAGGTGTGTTAATGTACTTTTGCGCTTCCTTTTGCATTAACAACAACATATCACCTGCATTCTCACCCTTCAAATCTGCCACCAGCAAAAATACTTCTCGCCAGCGTTCATCTGTGAGGTGTTCTGTAACCAAGTTCTCAACTTGCTGATAATCAATAATGTATTGGGCAGTTAAATATTCCTGAAATGTCAGATGCGAGAAAGAGTAAATGCCCTGCGCTCGTTCAATGAATAATCCATGCTGCGCCTCTATCGCTTTTAGCACCTGTTTACTGTCCTCAGTTGAAATATCCTTGAGATACTCAGCAATGTATCTTTGAAGTTCATTTTCTTCAAACAACACATCTTGTTCTTGCTTAAACTTACGATGAGCCACATAACTCAGAAGTTTTTGCTTTTCTTGAGGTAACAACTTTCGGTAACGTTCACTGCCAAATTCCCGGTTGATTCCCCTTTGTTCATCCCACTGCTGCAATAACAAATTGAGTCCTCTTGTATACAATTGAGAACGCCTAGAGGGTAAATCTTTCAACTCACTGAAAACCCAGCAAGTCAAACTCAGCAGGATGGGGGTGACGGCTAGGTCAGCTATTTGCTTATTTTGGCGTAGCTTTTCTATGAAATCTTCTTTTAGCTTTTCCCCCTCCTCAGATGTCTGAACTGATGTCGCAAACCAGTTTTGAGCAAAGTTTTCGACTTGCTCTTTATTGAAATCAGCAACCTCAACTAACTTGAAGTAATCTTCTAAAGTATATTCTGTTGTTTGCGTCCGGCAAGTCAGGATAAAGCGATTTTTGTAATAGTCGTGGGAAAACTCAGAAATATGGTTTTGGACATCTCGTCGCGACTGACTAGGCACTTCATCCAAACCATCCAGTAAAATTAAGACTTTACCCTGCTTCAAGATTTGTTTGGTTTGCTCCTCATCAGATAAATCAAATTCTTCATGAACGTATTTCAGCAGGTTGAACTGACTGGCGGTTTTGATGGATCTCAGTTCAATCAAAATCGGGATGAGATCAGGCTGAAACTGCCCCTTGCAACAGTCAACAGCCAAGTGTCGTAAAAATGTGCTTTTGCCTGATCCTGGTTTACCCAACACCATCAATCTGGGATATTTGTTTGCAATTTCAAATCCAGGCGATCGCTTTCCACGCTGTCCCAATCCAAAGCGGTTAAAGTCATCTCGTAAGTTTGAGTCTTTCAGCAGTTCAGGAATAGTGGCAAAACACACACTAGAAAGCTTCTCCAACACGTAGACATCCACGTAAAGCTTGTCTACATCAATCTGCTGGAGATTCAACAAGCGAATTTTGCTGTAGAGGTGTTGGATTTTATCGCAGCAGTGCTGTCTCACCTGCTGCATCAATTCATTAATATCATAAATTTTCTCAGAACTCTTTTCCTGGTTCTTTGTCTCAGGCTGGGATTGGTTTTTTGGGGCTGACTCTGCGATGATTTCTTGCCATTCCAGTTCTAGCGCTTTACAAATACCAATGAAGTATGGTTTATCAACTGTCTTACCAGTAAAAAACTTATGAATTGGCTGGAGAGTGATGCCTTTATTTTTACTGTTATTCGTTGTGCTTACATCGGCTGCTAACCTTTCCCGACTTCCCTGAAACTTTGTGTTCAGCGCGGAATTTGCTTTTATGATACCTGCTTGGGATGCTTTGAGCGATCGCCCCACCATACCTCAACCATAAGATTTGTCATCATTTTAGCGTTTGCACACAAAAGTCATATTGAACTCATTCCAAACTCATAGTGAATGAAAGCCTTGCTCAGACTGAACTTTAGAGGAATTTACCAGAAGATGGAAACTGTAAACCAAAACAAAAAAAATTAACAATGAAAACTTCTAAAGTTTCAGCTTTCCAGTTAGTCTTCTCCACTGTTCTGTCCTTAACTATTCTTTCTGGTGGTACATCCTTATGGCTAGCTTCTCAACCTAAATTATCCGAGTATCAGGTGCGAGTTCTTGAAAAGAGCACTGCAACTTGGCAAACAGGCGTTGGTGCTATCTTTGGATTGCTAGGTAGCAAAGCAACTGACCTTTTAGAAGCAGAAGAAGAAGAAGAACAAGAGAATACTTCAAGTTAACCGATTTGTTAGCCTGCGCCACTAATTCCCAGTGATTTCGACTAACGCTTCGCCTGATCGCAAAAGCTTTAGTGCTTCTGGCAATGTTACACTCAGAATCTCTCTCAATCGGGCATTTGAAGTATTGCCACACGTTAACCAGATTATTTGTGGAGGTGATCCAAGACGATCAACCAAGTCAACAAAGTCGCTGTCTTTGGTCATCAAGATAACTCCTTGAGCTTTCGCTGCCTGGAAAATCTCAGCATCTTCGGCATCTCTGAGTCCAAGATCACGCAAAGCTAATGCCGTTATGCTGAATGTGATGGTGATCCAAGTAGCGATAAGCGGAGCTTAAAGCCTTCGGCTTATCGCAGGTGAAAGATGTGCATCTACCCAGATCGTCGTCATGCAACTAAAACCGGATGATTGAGCTTGCGTGAAGCGTACATAAGTGCTGCTTTAAGATCATCCGCCTCAAGATCGGGCATTTCTTCCAAAATCTGTTCCGCACTCAGTCCAGCCGCAAACAAGTCTAGCACATCTGATACCCGAATTCTCATGCCCCGGATACAAGGACGACCACCACACTGTTTGGGGTTAACTGTAATTCTTCCAAGTAAGTCCGACATACGGTTTCACTCCCTTATTACTTGTTAATATATTTTCTCTATCGCCCTACAAACAACTGTTTTTGCGACAAGGCTAGACTAAACTTAGTGTAAGAATACCAAACTTAGCTTTGTAAACTTAGCTTTGTTATGAGCTATCGCAACATTATTACAATTGAGCCGGGTAAACGCGGTGGTAAGCCTTGTATCAGACGAATGCGTATCACTGTATATGATGTTCTGGGTTGGTTAGCAGCCAGAATGTCTCACGCGGAAATTTTAGATGATTTCCCTGAGTTGACAGAGGAAGATATTATTGCTTGTTTAGAGTTTGCTGCTGGATGATGTCATTTTTGGAATAGC
>NZ_CAWPKW010000023.1:0-18578 GCF_963888615.1 Brasilonema octagenarum UFV-OR1
GCGCAGCGTCTCCGTAGGAGATACGCGTAAGCGTGTCCCTTTGGGACTTACAAAGCAGCGTCTGTGCAGGAGATACGCGCAAGCGTGTCCCTTTGGGACTTACAAAGTAGCGTCTGGTGGAGGAGATCATCTGCCGCTGACTTTGTGTCACCAACCCCTAAGCGAACTATGGCAGCACTAACCCGATCATGGCTTGCTTTGGACCCAGAGGAATCAACTGTAAATGAAAACCTCTTTACCTTAATCTGTCAAGAAACCTATCATATATTAAGGAGAAGCACTTGGTTCAAAAAAGCATTGTTCACTCTCCGCGCCGATTTCTCAAGTATTACAGCTACCAACGAAACTAAGTTTTCGATTTTAATATTAAAGATTCTTTACAAAAATTAACATTTTGTGATAATTTAATGACTGGAGAGCAAAACTGTATCTCCAGAGACATATTGTTTGATCTTTAGTCAGTTACAAACTTAGCGAGGTACCCCTCAACATGGCAATTACTATCGATTCCGCCCGTGGTATTTTTCCCGGTACATTATCGGCTGATGCAGTACCGGCTTTGACTGCACGATTCAACCAACTCAGTGCCGAAGATCAACTGGCATGGACCTGGTTCGCTTTCCTGGAGATGGGCAAAACCGTCACAGTTGCAGCTCCCGGTGCAGCCAGAATGCAGTTTGCCGAACAAATCCTGAACCAAATCAAGCAAATGACCTTTGACGAGCAAAGTCAGGTTATGTGTGATCTGGCAAACCACGCAGATACACCTATTTGCCGCACCTATGCTACTTGGTCGCCTAATATTAAGCTAGGTTTTTGGAATCAGCTCGCGGAATGGATGGAGCAAGGCACTGTCGCGCCAATTCCGGCTGGCTATAAGCTTTCAGCCAATGCTACTGCCGTATTGGAAACCCTCAAAAACCTGGATCAAGGACAACAGATCACCGTCCTGCGAAACTCGGTTGTGGACATGGGGTTTGATGCAAGTAAACTAGGCGACTATGCCAGAATTTCTGAACCCGTGGTCGTGCCTAAAGAAAAGTCTCAGCGTACTAAAGTCACCATTGAAGGTCTGGACAACCCAACAGTGTTGAACTACATGGACAACTTGAATGCAAATGATTTTGATGAACTAATTAAGCTGTTCGTGGCGGACGGTGCTTTGCAACCTCCCTTTCAAAGACCGATCATTGGCAAAGATGCAATCCTGCGGTTCTTCCGAGAAGAGTGTCAGAACCTCAAGTTGGTGCCAGAGCGCGGTGTCGCTGAACCTGCAGACGATGGCTACACTCAAGTGAAAGTTACAGGCAAGGTTCAGACCCCCTGGTTTGGCGCAGCAGTGGGCATGAATATGGCTTGGCGGTTCTTGATCAATTCTGAAGGCAAGATCTTTTTCGTAGCCATTGACTTGTTAGCCTCTCCCAAAGAGCTTATGAATCTGGCGAGATAGGAAGACTCGCGCGCAGAGTAAATCACTAACTATTGTGGGGAGCGCTCTGTTAACCAAGAGCGCTCAATTACTCTAAGCAAACAAAACAATCCTAACCAACTAACTATCGCACAAATTTCAGATTGAGTTATGCAAGTGAGTGAAGCTGAATGGACTGACACTGAAAAAAATATAGCTCGAGCTGCCTTTGATCAAGCCTACAAGCGAGAAGTTGAGGCTTTGCTTAAACAAGTTCGAGAACAAGCAAGTACACTCGTGGAGTTGAGTGATCTCTGGCGGTTACACGATTTCTTGAGTGCTAGAAGGCATGAAGTCGAGGGTAAGTACGACTACCAATATCCTGTTCTGCTCTTTGTCTTTGCTGGATTGGTCAAGGAAGGCTGGCTCCATCTGAACGAACTGGAAGGGCTGGATAAAGAAAAGCTATCCAAGATCGCTGCTTTGGCACGGATATAGTCTAGTATAGTCACTCTTCTAAAGGGTTGTGGCGACCAGGCAGACACCGCATGCGAGTAGAATTGGAACCAAAATGTACGCGCTCCAAATAATTATTGTGATAACAATAAAATTTCTACCTTCTTTAATGCCTCATTATTACTGTTTTTTCAGGCAATGATTGCATTTTTCCTGTGATAAGATAGATTATCACAGGAATAGGCGACTTTAAGGGTGACGGCCTTCTATTTTAAAGTCATGGTAATTTTCACCTAGCAGGTAAAGATAACCTTTTAGGCTGAGGCAAATGACTATCTTGAACGCTATCCACTTCTGATGATGTCAACAATTGCCGAATCAACCTTGCTACAGCTTTTTGTGCCAACTGGTTCGCGAATTGTTGACTTAAACGCTGTACTGCTGGATTGAACAATAGCTGAGTAATTTGAGGTACGAGTTGTGTTGCGTCAAAACCACGAGTTTGTTGGAGAATATTCAAAATACGTTTGATATGCTCTAAGGTTTGTTCTTGTTCGACACTCGCACCAGGAGTTTCATTGACTGCTGTGATTCCAACTCTTTCGCGCAGTAAGTAAGTAAAGTTGTGCAAAACATTTTTTCTTAAAGCATCGACTCCTCTCACAATTTCGTCCACCAGTTTGTCTCGAATAAAAGCGCCGCGTTCAGAAGACAAAAAATCTAGTGCTTGATTTGTGACTAAGTTAAAGTCATAATCTTGACTATTACGAGCATTACGTAATAAATTTTCTAAACGATTCCAGCGGAATTTACCTTCTTTAAACAGCAAATCTTGCAAGGATGCTCTTAATTCCGGCGCTGGATCGGTTAACAGACGTTTAGAAACATAAGGATAAGCTTCGCTGAGGACTTTGAAATTAGGATCAATATAGATAGCAATTCCTTCCAAGGTTACCAATGAACGAATAATCAAAGCGTAGTATGGTGGTACACGGAAAGGATATTCATACATCAAAGCTGAGAGGTCATCAGTGATGCTTTTGATGTTTAACTCAGCAACACTGGCTCCTTGAGCATCAGCAAATACGTTGGCAAAAGCTGGAATAATTGGTGTTAAATCTGTCTCTGGGGATAAAAAATCTAACTTGACATAGTCTTTTGCCAAGCCGTCAAAATCGCGGTTGACAACATGGACGATCGCCTCAATCAAACCATAACGCTGCTGTGGCTGAATCTCGCTCATCATCCCAAAGTCGAGATAAGCCAATTGCCCGTCAAATGTCGCGAGTAAATTACCTGGGTGAGGATCCGCGTGGAAAAATCCATGTTCCAGCAGCTGACGTAGCGAACACTGTACACCAACTTCTATCAAATAACGAGCATTTATACCTAAATTGCGAAGTTCTTCTGTCTCGGTTAATTTAACGCCATTAATCCACTCCATCGTCAAAACCCGACGATTGGTGTATTCCCAGTAAATTTTTGGCACATAGACATCTTTCATCTGACCATAAAGCTGGTAAAAACGCTCAGCGTTTTCTCCTTCGTGAATGTAGTCCATCTCTTCAAAGATGCGATCGCCTAATTCATCAAGAATACCAACAAGGTCACTCCGCACGCGTTTAAATTGTTTCTTCGCCCATGCAGCGAGTTTGCGTAAAAGATACAAATCAATGGTAATACTTTCTCTCAAGTCTGGACGTTGGACTTTAACAGCGACTTGTTCACCAGATTTTAGCTTAGCTTTATAAACTTGACCTAAGGAAGCAGCAGCAATTGGTTCACTAGAGAGTTCTACGTAAATCTCCTCGGGAGGTAATCCCAACTCTTCTTCAATAAAGCGATAAGCAATTTCGTTAGGAAAAGCTGGTAACTTGTCTTGCAATCGAGTCAGTTCTTCCAAATAGACGGGAGGAACCAAATCCGGTCGAGTGGATAAAGCTTGTCCAATTTTGATGTAAGCGGGTCCCAGCTTAGTCAACAATTCTCGCAACTTAACTGCTCGCCTTAGGTCATTTTTAACAACAACTCCCCGCTTGCTATCCCACCACAACCCCGTTGCAAAGCTCACAGTTGATGTCAAAACTGTGATAATCCGCCGGAAAACTTGCAGGGGTCTTTTTTGGTAATGCGCTGAAATCTCCTGGGGATTGTAACGTATTGCTTGCGACTCAGTTTTTCTCGTAACCACCACTTGGGTTTCGTCTAAAGTTGGTAAGCTAACAACTTCGACGATCGCACTATTTTCAGGTATTCGTTCAGCATTGGACACATTACCTGGGTTAGAGGTGCTTACGCGACTGTCTTCTGTAAATTGGGAAGTAGGGGGAGTTGTCTTAGCATTCATGTCGCATTACCATAGCATTTAATTTATTTTATTAATTATTGTAACTTTTTCTGGTCTCAATCTGTAATTTCTATTAAGAAACGGTGGAGAAAGAGAAATTTAGAGACTAGAACTTCTTCGCTACAATCTATTTTTCAATTGAAGAACTATATCCTCAGCACAATTTACACTTCATGAACTAAACTAAATTTGGTACACTTCAATTGGTCGTACTCGTCCGATGGTATGAGATATTCCTAACTGCTAACCGTTGATTTATAGTTTCCCATAAATGAATTGAATCCGGCGTCTGTCCTCATGGAGAATTTGACTTAATGTTGTCTGTATTGCGAATAGAAAATTTTGCCCTGATTGACCAATTAGAACTGGAATTTGGGACAGGACTTAATGTTTTGACAGGGGAAACCGGCGCGGGAAAGTCGATTATTTTAGATGCGATAGATGCAGTATTGGGTGGTAAAGTATCCAGTCGTGTGATTCGCAGTGGTACAACTCGGGCAATGGTAGAAGCGACATTTAGCTCTAACTTAGGATTAGCCGCCTGGTTGAGCGAACAAGAAATAGATTTAATCGAAGATAATTTTATAATTATTAGCCGAGAAATTGCAGCTACCTCAAGTAATATTCGCAGTCGATCGCGCGTTAATGGAGTGTTGGTTAATCGAGCGTTGATGTCCGGACTCAGAGAACGCTTGGTGGAAATCACCGCTCAAGGGCAAACTGTACAAGTGGGACAATCTGCTCAAGTCCGCGAGTGGTTGGATATGTACGGTGGCGATTCCCTGATGCAGCAGCGACAACTTGTCGCCTTGGGTTTTAGTGAGTATCAAAAAGCGCATATAGCCCTAGAAAAACGCCGGACATCAGAACGCGATCGCCTCCAACAACTCGACTTACTAACATATCAAGTACAGGAACTCAAAACTGCAAATCTTACTGAACCTGATGAATTAGAAAAGCTTTTGCAAGAGCGAGAACGCCTCAATCATGTCGTCGATTTACAACAAATGAGTTACAAAGTTTACCAAGCTTTGTACCAAAATGATGCTGAAACTCCAGCAGCAGCAGACTTGCTCGGAGACAGTGAAACGACATTGAGCGACATGGTAGAATACGATACCGAACTGCAACCGCTGTTGGATATGGTCAGAGATGCTCAAGCAACCTTGGCAGAAGTGGGACGACAAATTAATACCTACGGGGAAAATTTGGAAGCCGATCCGCAGCGCTTAGAGGAAGTAGAAGAGCGTATTCAGGAATTAAAGCAAATTTGTCGTAAGTACGGTTCGACTCTGACTGAGGCGATCGCTTATTACCAACGCATCCAAGAAGAGTTGGCTGAACTTAATAATAGCGACCAATCAATCGAAAGTCTGGAACAACAAGAAAATATTTGTTGGGAAAAGTTGACTGAAGCTTGTCAGAAGTTAACTCTGCTGCGGCGTACCACTGCGGCTGTTCTAGAAGCAGAACTGATCAGGGAACTCAAACCTTTGGCAATGGAAAAGGTACAGTTTCAAGTTGAGATTGTACCAACTTCCCCAACCGCAACGGGAGCAGATAAAATAACCTTTTTGTTTAGTCCGAACCCAGGAGAACCCCTGCAACCGTTAACACAAATTGCTTCCGGCGGTGAAATGAGCCGCTTTTTATTGGCGCTGAAAACTTGTTTTTCTCAAGCTGATGAGAATGCGACACTGGTGTTTGATGAAATTGACGTTGGGGTTTCTGGACGTGTCGCACAAGCTATTGCGGAAAAATTGCATCAGTTAGGTCAAAGCTCTCAAGTATTATGTGTGACACACCAGCCCTTAGTTGCAGCAATGGCAGACCGACATTTCCGAGTCGATAAGCAAGTTATCACCCTCGAACCAGGTGACAAAACAAACAACGGACATCCCGAACAGCGTACGGTTGTGCGAGTCACAAGCCTGGATAATTTAAACAAGCGTCGAGAAGAACTAGCACAGTTAGCTGGTGGGAAATCGGCCCAGGAGGCGATCGCATTTGCTGAGTCTTTGTTGACGCAAGCAGATCACCACCGTCGCGGGGAGTGGAAGTGATACAAACGGCTTTGGATTGACCGATAAATAGAAGATGAATTACGTATGACCTACAGTAAAGATGCTCACGAATGGCTTTCCCAATCGATCAGCATCCCTCACTGCCATTTCGATGTGGTGCAGATGAAAGGTTCAACCTCTTCTTCGGTTTTCCTGATTCACTGCTCACGTGACTTCAATCCTCAACGGTTTGTTTTGCGTGTACTTGACAATCAATGGCTTGCGGAGGAATCTGACCTTGCTCATCACGAGGCGGCTGCGCTGGAAGAAGCACAGAAGACGGGTCTCCAAGTCCCGAAGCTCGTAGCTTACTCCACGAATGATGTAGGTTTCGGTGCGCCAGTAGTACTCATGTCGTATCTCGAAGGAAATGTCGAGCTTTGCCCTGCAAACTTTCAGCAATGGCTGAACGATCTTGCTAAACAACTGGCTTTGCTGCACCAGCACACAGCGAATAGCTTTCCGTGGCTATTTCACAGTTGGGTAGAAAAAGCGACTCTGGCACCACCGAAGTGGACTACGATTCCCCGTGTTTGGGAACGTGCCATCGAATTGTTGCTTGGTTCAGAACCTGCCGAGCAGCCAGTTTTCATCCATCGTGACTACCACCCTGCCAATGTTCTGTGGCATGGGGGCACAGTGAGTGGCATTGTGGATTGGATCAATGCCTGCCAGGGACCAGCAGGGGTTGATGTGGCACATTGTAGAACCAATCTAGCTCTGATGTTTGGTTTTGCAGCGGCAGATCAATTTTTAGATGCATACACTGCAATTTCCGTTAAGTTCGATTATCACCCTTACTGGGATATAGATTCAATACTTGATATGAGCCTGCCGCAGCCAACTTTTTATAAGCCATGGCAGGACTTTGGTCTCAGTGTTATCGCTCCTGAATTGCTTAGACAGCGAATCGACGCTTACCTAGAAAGTGTGATTAGGCGCATATAAAGAACTAGTGCTTTTGATAATTCGCTGATCATTTTTCGATAGGAACGCGATCGCAGTGCTAGAGTGATTTCTCTGACTTAAAGCGGTCTAACTACTCCAGGACTTACGTAAAATACCTCTGAAACTCTTATTCCTCTGTGTCCTCTGCGTCCTCTGCGGTTCGTTATTTTGTGACTCCCTATTTTATTGCCACAGCGACCTTCTCTAATAGGGTCATAGGTCCAATATCTTTGATAATCTGCATTTGTTGCTCGTTTCGTACGAAAACCGAACCTGCAAATCCTAATGAGTTGACACAAATGGACTCAAAAGATTCATGCGATCGCGCTACAATCAACATCCATTCCCTTGTCGCCAGAAGATTGTAAGCACCAGATTGTCTTCCACTGTTTTCTAAGCCGACAGCGTGTAGTAGGGTGCGGTACTGCGAGAGTGTGACTTCAGCCGCTTTCAATGGAGACTGTACCGAAAGAGGATCTAGCCTTGTAAAGGCGTGTACAAAAGGAAGTTGTGGTATGGTGGCAACACAGTCTTGAAACTGAGCGGATGCCAACAGAGGTTCAATCGGTATCTGTAACTCGTTGGGTATGAGTGGAAGTGGAACCAGTTGCAAATGCTTGTGTCGCTGACTAGCACCTGCAATTTTGCCACCATTGTAAAAGACTAAACCATCAAACTCAGCTAGACACGCCCACATTGCAGCAAAATCTTGCACAGTGAGTAGAGTTTCCTGTTCCTCAAAAGCACGAGTGATGATCAGCAAGTGATTCTCAACAACGTTAAATTTGTTTAAGATACATACGTGTGTCTGAGAAATATCTGCAACAAACAAATCCTCCTCGTAAGGAAGAAAAGGATTAAATTCTTGAGTGGAGGAAGTTTGTGTTTGTCGTTTTTGCTTAACAGCATCTTTGCGAGCCAGGTTAGATAAAACTCGCACTAAGAAGCGAACACCATCTTGCTCTATGAACTCAAATTCTGTTGGTATTGTCAGCAACGCCCCACATTGTAGAGCGTATTCAGTCTGTTCTTGAACACGTTTCCACAAAGTGCCTGGTTTGAGTAAAATTTCTTCATGTATAGTTTGTTTGTCTTCTGGCATGATCAGCAAAGAAAGAGTGTTAAAAATCACTTAATTTATGTTATGAAGATCTAGAAACTCTTGCAACAAACCAATCACAATCTCAGGTCTTTCCAAATGGGGTAAGACTCCTGCATCTGGAATTGTATGAAAATCACGAATTGCATTGGTATTTAACTTCCTCAAACGCTGTCCTAGCTGAACATTGGTAAATTGTGCCTTTTCACCCCACAATATCACTGTAGGAATAGTCAATTGTTGAATATACAAACTCAAATCAAAGTAAAGCTTACCCTGTAAAAATGCCAAGGCTGCAAATTTTGCATTAGGTTGTTTTGCAGAGGCTAAGAAAGCTTGTACCATTTCTGAAGAAACTCGTTCTGGTTTGGCAAACAAAAAACTTTGTAAAAAGTTGCGTACCGCCAGTTCATTTTGAGCGCCAACAGTATAAATGAAATCATCCAAGAGTGGTATGTTGATCACTCCAAGTGGAAGTCTGCGTCCTGTACCTTGCCCAAAATCATCAAATCCAGAGGGACACACCAAAAACAGGGCTTGAAATAAAAAAGGGTGAGCGATCGCGAGGCGAATCATCAAAGCAGCTGTTAATGAAGACGCAATCACCGTTACTGGTGGACGACAAGTATGTCTAATAAACTCTGGAATACTCGTCAAATAATCGTTAATTTGGTAATCTCGCACAGGATGTGCAGATTCACCCCAACCAATTAAGTCCGGCGCTATAATCTCGTACTTAGCTGCAAAAGCAGGGTAAACTTTAGACCATTCATAAGCACAAGCCCCGCCACCAAAGTTATGGAGAAAAACTAGGGGAGGTAAATTTTCTGTCTCAGCAATCAACCAAGGTGCAGTCGTTTGGGTGTAGTAAGTCATAAACCCCACAGAGGTATGAGCGACTTTTTGTCCAAAGCCAGGAGGTTGAAACTGGAGCATAGTTTGCTACCCTCGTGAATATGTGTTTCTAGTGGCAAGTTAAAGCCTGGTGGCGTATAGGTCAAGGTTGTTGGCTACAAATCAAATAATTATGGCGTATCACTTTTGTGCTTGCCATTTTTTGCCTGCATACTCCCAATGCTTTCATCATATCAATATTGATGATTAATGTCATGAGTTATTACAGCCTTCCTAAATAGGATATGAACATCCTCCTCTTCTTCTCTTTCTTTTCTTTGCGTCCTTTGCGTCCTTTGCGGTTGGTTTTTTTGTTCACGACTTATCTAGGATTGCTGTAATTTTTCACCTGTCTATAGGACTACTATATAATGATGATTATGCAATAGAAGAAGCCATAAGATATGAATCGTGACTAACAACAATCGCTCTCAATGGGATTTAGGCAGATTCATCCAAACCCTGACTTATTTTGAGGTCGTCCCTTTTGTCAACTGGGTACAGGATTTGATTCAAGGTCGTCTTAATAGTAGCCAAAATATACCTGATGGAGCAAAACAAGTGGGTGTGATACTAGTAGCAGGTGCAACGGGTGGAGTTGGTCAGCGAGTGGTCAAACGACTGCTGGATGCGGGTTATAAAGTACGTGCACTCGTGCGAGATATCGACAAAGCACGGTCAGTTCTTAGTGATAATGTTGAACTAGTTGTTGCAGATATTACTAAGCCAGAAACTTTAAATTCCCTAGTTATGGCTAATATCCAAGCGGTTATATCTTGTACAGCGGTACGTGTGCAACCAGTAGAAGGAGATACTCCAGAACGTGCCAAGTATTATCAAGGCATCAAATTTTATCAACCAGAAATTGTTGGCGACACCCCTGAAAACGTAGAATATCAAGGTGTGAAAAACTTGGTAGAAGCTGCTGCCAAATATCTGCCGAAAGCGGGGGAAAAACTATTCTTTGATTTCACAAAACCATCAACAGAATTAAAAAATATTTGGGGTGCGGTGGATGATGTTGTCATGGGTGGCGTGAGTCAAAGTCAAATTCAATTGGTGGAACAAACAGCTTTGTTTGCTGGAAATGTCTCAACTGCGAACTCAGGAGGCTTTGCTTCTGTAAGAACGAAAAATTTCGCCCCTCCCTTCAATCTCTCTGGTTACGAAGGTGTAGAATTGCGCTTAAAAGGTGATGGTAAGCGCTATAAATTCCTTCTGCGTACAGAAGCACAATGGGATGGTGTTGCCTACAGTTACTCTTTTAATACAGAAGCTAATACCTGGATGAATGTTCGCATTCCTTTTGCCCAGATGATTGCGGTATTTCGTGCCAAAACTGTCAAAGATTCACCGCAAATTGATCAAAGCAAAATTTGCTCTTTTCAACTGATGTTGAGCAAGTTTGAATATGATGGTGAGTTAAATCCTCAATTTTCTCCTGGTGGTTTTGCTTTGGAAGTGGAATCAATGAAAGCTTATGGTGGGGCAAATTTACCACAGTTTGTCTTAGTTAGTTCAGCGGGTGTGACTCGTCCTGGTCGTCCTGGAATCAATTTAGATGAAGAACCGCCAGCGGTCAAATTAAATGACCAGTTAGGAGGAATTTTAACATGGAAGTTGAAGGGAGAAGATAGTTTAAGAGAAAGCGGAATTCCTTACGCGATTATTAGACCATGTGCGCTGACTGAGGAAGTCGGGGGTAAGGAGTTTATTTTAGAGCAAGGTGACAATATCAAAGGAAAAATCAGCCGCGAGGATGTGGCTAAACTTTGTGTAGAAGCGCTACAACAAACGAAAGCGTCTAACGTCACATTTGAGGTGAAACAGGGAGAAAATACTGCTAGTTATATTGATTGGCAAAGGTTATTTTCTCAACTGCTACCAAACTGAGGGTAGAGTGTGTGAGGTACTTCATGTAAGCAACTTTGGATAAGTTTTACAAGGGGTAGCAAAGTCATGAAACGTATTGGGCTGATGGCATTAGCCCTATTTTTGCCTATTCTACTTTGGGGCACAGTCTTTTCAAACACTGCCTTATCTCAGCAAATAGAATCTCGCTTCTATAACCTAGAAGCGGATTTTAATCGTTTGGTGTCGCGGGTTAATCGCATTGAGGCGCAGTTAAATCAAAGTGGGCGATCCTCGCCTTCTGGTAGCGCAACGATTACACCATCTCCACGTTCTCGAAGAACTGTGTCGCCGCAAGAACGAGAGAAGATGTTTGATAGACTAGCAACTCTGGTGATAGAACTCAAGCAGCAAGTCAATGCACTAGAAGGCCGAGTTGCTAAATTGGAGAAACGGTAGGTTGTTGTGGCGTTGGTACTTGGAATGGAAAATCAGATTGATAGACCAAATTCTTTATGCATGATACGAAGTTGCGATAGATAGTATTATTTAGGAGAAGTCGGATTTTCCTGGTTGTGTTCAATATAACGAAATGTAACAATATTATCTTTGGCAACTTCGTATGAGTCCAAAGTTTTACTTTGTGAACTACAATCACGCTCAGAGATAGGCATGAAGCCAACTGCGTGTTTCAGCATTGGTAGGTCAATAGGATTCAAATCATTCAACATTTTGTAAGATAGGCGAAAATTACCTGCGGTTCACCGTCTTGCCAATCATACTTACCCCAGCCTTTACGAACAATTTCAGGCGACAGATTTTGAATGGGGTTATTTTTTAGGACAAGCCATGTGAGATTAGTGAGTTGTGCGATCGCAGCCGGCACAATTGTGATTTCGTTGCCACCGAGGTTAAGCCTTGTGAGATTAGTGAGTTGTGCGATCGCGTCCGGCACAACGGCGATTTGGTTATAATCGAGGTCAAGTGTCGTGAGATTAGTGAGTTGTGTGATCACATCCGGCACAACGGCGATTTGGTTATAATCGAGGTCAAGCCTTGTGAGATTAGTGAGTTGTGCGATCGCGTCCGGCACAACGGCGATTTTGTTGCCAGCGAGGGAAATCCATGCCAGATTAATGAGTTGTGCGATCGCAGCCGGCACAATTGTGATTTGGTTGCCATCGAGGCGAAGCGTTGTGAGATTAGTAAGTTGTGTGATCGCGTCCGGCACAGTGGTGATTTGGTTGGCAAAGAGTTCAAGCATCGTGAGATTAGTAAGTTGTCCGATCGCCTCTGGAATCACTCTGATTTGGTTCTCGGAGAGGTCAAGCGTCGTGAGATTAGTAAGTTGTCTGATCGCCTCTGGAATCACTCTGATCTGGTTGTCCTGGAGGTGAAGCGTCGTGAGATTGGTCAGTCGGGCGATCGCGTCCGGCACAACGGAGATATCGCAGCTATTGATGCGAAGCGTGGTGAGATTGGTGAGTTGTGTGATCGCCTCTGGAATCACTGCGATGGGGTTAAAAGAGAGGTCAAGATATTCCAACTGAGTCAACCGCCCAATCTCTGGCGGGACTTCCGTGAGTTTCTTCCCCATTAGGTCAAGCGCTTCCCAGTTTTCAGTGTAGGCGCGATCAATAAGGGCAAGGATGGAGGGGGGAGTCATAGGAATTGAGAATAGGGGATTGACGAAGTCACAAGGGTGATTCTATTTTGGCAGAGGGGAAGGAAAGAACCTTCACCTTCAAAATAACTCTACCCAATTTTAATCCAGGAGAATTATGTCTACTCAAGCTCAACCTATTCTCAAAAAAGGCAGCCAAGGTCCAGAAGTCACCCGTCTGCAAAAGTTGCTGAATCAGGCTGATCGCAAAAAAAACTTTGGAAATCCTCCTCCTCTAAAAGAGGACGGAGAATTTGGAGATAATACTGAGACTGCTGTTAAGAACTTCCAAAAATTTTATGGATTAACTATTGATGGAGTTGTTGGTTCTAAAACCTGGGCGAAATTGACCGAAGCAGCAAGTTAGTGTCTTAGCTTTACGTCGGATTTAGAAGTTATTACCCCCGTCTGTTTGTTATCCCAAGCAGACGGGGGTTTTAGCTTTGAGATGATTTTCCTAAAATTAAATGTTCTCGGGTAATGATCAGTGAGACTATCTTGGAATGGAGAGTCAGGACGAGAAACTGGATTTTTTGGTGAAAACTGCATAAGTTGACTTTGCTACCAACTATTACTTTTGCAGGGGGGAAGGAAATGACTTTCTCCTTTAAAGCTACCTGAGTGAACCTCAACAAAGGAGAATTATGTCTACTCAAGCTCATCCTCAACTGCGACAAGGTAGTACAGGTGAACCAGTAAGACATTTGCAAAACTTGCTGAATCGAGTTGATCGTAAACGAAACTCTGGAAATCCTCCGCCTCTGAATGTTGACGGATATTTTGGATATAATACACAAACGGCTGTTAAGCTGTTCCAAAAATATTATGGACTGTCTATCGATGGGATTGCTGGTCCTAAAACCTGGGAGAAATTGGAGCAAGCAGTACGTTAGTGTTGTAGCTTTGTGATATCAAGCAGACGGGGATTTTAGCTTGACAGCGCTTTCAAAACCATAAACCACATGGTTAGGCAGAGTATTGCTGTGCCTTATTCACAAAAAGCATCTAATACTTAGAAGCGTTATAATGTAGTTGAAGAAATAGAGGGACGCTGGCAGATTATTGTAGAACTATTTCGTCGCGGGGTCTTACAATTGTAGAATGTTGTTTCTCTAAAAGTGACAAATTTTGGAGAACAAATATGCTCAAAGTGTAGTGTTGATGGCAGAAAATCCATGATATGGACACCTCTAAGAGAACGGATTAACAAACTGCCACTTGTTCTCGCTGGACCAATTCTACGACGCACTGAACCCAATGCTGTAACTGTATGGGTGGCTTTGAAAGAAAGCCGTAATGTTACTCTAGAAATATTCGATACGAAGAAAAAAAGACTTTTTAGTGGTAGTCAAAAAACGATAAAATGTGGTACTTATGTGCACATAGTTGCTGTCACAGCTAAAACTTCATCAAATCTCTTATACGGGGAAAATTATCTTTACGATTTATACTTTGGTCATGGGGAAACGCTGAATAAGCCCGGTGTCTTAACTCCAGAAGGATCAATACAAGATATTATATATCCCCCATATGACTTGCCAAGTTTTGCACTTGTGCCAAGTCGTTTAAATGATGTGCGAATTATTCACGGTTCTTGTCGCAAGCCTCACGGTGAAAGTCTTGATGCACTTGCGTCAGTGGACAAAATGATTAGGGAAGCATTAGAACAAGATTCAAAAAAACGACCGCATCAACTCTTCCTCACAGGTGACCAAATTTATGTGGATGATGTGGCTGATGCTTTACTTTTCATGTTAATAGATGCTAGCCAGACACTTTTGGGATGGACAGAAATATTACCAGATGTGCAAAATTATCAAGAGTTGAATCCAGGAAAGCGTAATAATTTAGCAACACATACTGCTGGGTTGACGGCAAGTTTTAGCAAACTTAATAGAGTTTCCAATACTGCCAAAAGTCATTTATTCACCTTGGGTGAATTTTTGGCAATGTATTTATTTGTTTGGAGTGATGTCCTGTGGACGAAACCCGAAGATTTCCCAACATTTGAAGATGTTCATCCGAATGTACAAAAATCTGAAGTAAGTCGAACTTCGTTTACAGAAGACGTTGCCGATTTACAAGATTTTCAAGTAACAATTAAAGATATTAGGCGTGCTTTAGCAAATGTTCCCACATACATGATATTTGATGACCATGAAATTACAGATGACTGGTTTTTAAATATTGCGTGGTGCGATCGCACTCTTAATAAACCTCTCGGTCGGCGCGTACTCCAAAATGGTTTACTTGCTTGTGCTATCTGCCAAGCTTGGGGAAATACACCAGAACAATTTGAACAAGGAAAGCCAGGAGAAGCACTACTCAAAGCCACCGAAGCATGGTCAGCTTCCTTTAGCACAAACCCACAGCACGAACAAGAAATTGCTTTGCGTGTTGGTTTGCCATCCTTTGCAGATATTAAAACAAGTCAGCCAAGGCGAGGCATCCATCAAGAAGGTTCTTTAAAATGGCACTATACTGTAACTACTCCAGAATATGAAGTTTTAGTTCTGGATACGCGCACATGGCGAGAATTTCCAGGGAAGGACTTTGATTTTCCCGGACTTTTAAGTGCTGAAGGTTGCGATGAACAAATCTCAAAAGTTGTTCGCCCACAAAATACACGAGTGACTTTGGTGGTAGCGCCTAGCCCAGTTATTGGCTTACCGTTTTTAGAAACCTTACAAAAGACAGCTAAAACGATTGCAGAGAAGTTGGGTGCTGCGGCTTGGGGTTTTGATCCTGAAGCTTGGGGTTTAGAAGAAACAGCATTTGAAAGGTTGTTTTCCAGACTCGCACTACGAGCATTACCTGCACACCAAAGTCGTGTCATTATCTTATCTGGTGATGTTCATTATAGTTTTGCAGCTCGCTTGCAATACTCGGCAATACGTCCTTTCCAAAGTTCAAAAAATGTCAAGACTGAACTTGTTGTTGCCCAATTTACGAGTAGTTCGCTTAAGAATGAAGTCAAGGGGTTCGGTGGAAGCCACTCATTGCATACAAAAGGTTTTGTTCCTTTTAAGATTCTAAAATATTTCCCAACAGTAGAATTTTTAGGATGGGAAAATAAAGGAGGAAATTTTCTAGAAATTGGTGGTTTTTATACTCTTGTCGATCAAACCGTTCAACATCTTCCTTGGAGAGTCAAATGTAGTCCTGCTAAAGTGAATTTAGGGCTAGAACGCGATTGGTTTAGAGTCTTACAAATCACCAAACAACCTGAATGGTGGTACCGGATTGATTTTTTATCAGCGAAAGCAGAAGAAATTAATCAACCAAAAAACTACAATTCTCAGAAATTATATTCTGTAAAAGCACCTCTACCAGGACAAGACCGCAAGCAGCCTTTGGAACAATACCTCGCAATGGCAAGAAACCATCATCATTACATAGGTAAGAAAGCAAAAGGTAAAGAAGTTGTCGGATTAAATAATATTGGTGAAATCACTTTTGAGTTTGTCGATGGTAAAGAGATAGCTGTACAAACTCTTTGGTGGCGTTTGGAAAGTCATGAAAATGGCAAGCTTTTGGAACCTTTTCCGTTAACTAGATGTGAAGTATCGCTCGCGTTTGATAATCCAGATTATCCAATGAATGAGGTATTGAAGGAAGTTATATCAAATCCGGTAGCCTCTGAGTGAGCAAAAAACCAGAAACGATGTCATTTATTTTTTTAAAAGTTCCCAATACTGGTGTGCTGCTTCAGCGTCAATCTGATGATCGGCATGCCATTTATTGATAGAGGATATATCATAATACCCAACATTCGTTGTTTCATGGGACTCTTGCAACGTTCCACCAACAACTGTGCAATAAAACTGGAGATGGTAAGTGGTGTGGGGCTGTCCAAAATCTCCAGGCATACGGCAACCAAGACGAATCAACGAACCAACTTCCACAAGCAAACCAGTTTCTTCCTGCACTTCGCGCTTCATCGACTGCTGCGGCGTTTCTCGAACTTCAGCCCAACCACACGGCAAGCACCACGTACTATCGTCAGTTCGCTGAACCAACAACAACTCACCGTGATCGTTTAATATTGCAGCTGATACTCCTATTTTCGGCGTAATGTAGCCCAATTCTGCGCGAAATCGCTTTTCTACTTCTGAACTAGGGAGGGAAGACAGTGCTGAATATTGTGCCGAGGCAAGAGTGAGAAGTCGTTCGTAGCGATCGCGATCATAAATGTCTTTTGAATAGTTTAATCCAAGCTGTGCGATCGCTCGCAGTTCTTCTAGCAATTCGATAATACTCATGGATTAATTTTTAAAAATGATTTAGGATTGCTATACGTTAATTCCCAAGTCACCCCGAATTAACCTAAACGGTGACTTAACTCGTTGACTTCAGCTTAAAAAGTTCAGCAATTGGATTTGAATGTTGGTCTGTGGACCAGCAACTAGAACCGCACAATCGCCAAATTTGGGCGGACCTGTGAGAATTTTGGGGTTTTGAGAAAAGCCAAACTCTTCAGTGGGGATACCCAATGGATTGCGATTGAGGATGCCGTCGTTGTTGGCATCATGATAGGCGGCGATCGCATAATTTCCTGCTTTTAAGTTTTCAAATTTAACTGTCAGCGCAGCGTTTTCTAGTTTGACGCAACGGGCAGCCACTGCGCGATCGCTACTGCTGGGAAATCCTCGCCCACCAGAAAACAGGCTCAGACAAACTTGCCCACGCTGGTTTTTCAAGCCGTTAATGGTGACGGTGAGACTACTGTTAGATACTGCTTTTGCACTGGATAAAGATGTCAGAAATATGACATCTGTTAAAAGTAAAAAGCTCCAGAAAAAACGTTGCATCATCATAAAATTATGTGTAAAAAAAAACAAGTAGTTTACGCAATGCTTTTGTTAAAGCCAGCCCAATTCACTCAACACAATCGCAGTCGCAATTGAATTCTCTACATTTCTCAATAATCGGGAGGCAGAGCCTCCCAACCCTCGTTCCTGGGCTGCAGCCTGGGAACAAGATATCGAGGCTCTGCCTCGTTGTTGATACTGGTACAAGATCTGATTAAAACACACTTATGTGGTGACGCTGCTCACAACCACCACGAGAAATTAATACTTCTCGCCCCCCATTACAACAAATGGCTCAAAGGTGTAACGCAACGTGACTCAATCATTTTAAGCTATAAGTTTTTTACTTTTATTGCGGAATTTAGAACAGAAATTGTGTGGTAACAAGTAAATAGAAAACTGTTAGACACTGCATAAGTTAATTTCGGTTTCGCCTATAAAGAAGTGTTTATCCTGTAGTATCTTTGAGCATCTTTTTTACTTTTTATATAAATTAATACTAATATTATATGGTTTCTCAGCAACTGTCCTATGGTAACAATCCCGATGTCAAAACTATTTTAATTTTGGCAGCAAATCCAACAAGTACCTCAAGCCTACGACTGGACGAAGAGGTACGGGAAATTGATGAAGGATTACGACGCGCTAACAAACGAGAGGAATTCAAGTTAGAGCAAAAATGGGCAGTTCGCTCGCGTGACTTCTACCGAGCCATGTTAGATTGTCAGCCCCAGATTGTTCACTTCAGTGGGCATGGTGCTGGGCAAGATGGTATTGTTTTGGAAGATGAAACAGGACAGCCTGCATTAATCTGTGCCGAAGCACTGGGGAGTATGTTTAAGCTGTTTGCCACTAAAGGAGTTGATTGCGTACTTTTAAACGCTTGTTACTCACTCGTGCAAGCAGAAGCAATTAGCCAACACATTAATTATGTGATTGGTATGACTCAGACAGTAGGGGATAAAGCAGCTGTTGCTTTTGCAGTGGCGTTTTATGATGCGATCGCCGCCGGGGAAGAGGTACAGTTTGCCTATGATC
>NZ_CAWPKW010000024.1:0-18429 GCF_963888615.1 Brasilonema octagenarum UFV-OR1
CTGCACAGACGCTCTTGCAACGCTCGATTCGTGCGCTTGCGCTTACGCAGTCGCCATAAGAGCGCAGATCCCTTCTGGCGTGAGCTCTGCGCACACCCGAAGGGGTTTCCCGGTGCAAAACTTTTCAAGACGAATTTTGAATCAGCGAATTTTGAATTGGTATAAGCGCCCCCTGCTTTCTTAGGAGTCCGGTTGATTGGTTGTTATTAGGAGGTTCTGTGCAAAAACCTTAAAACCCTTTCCCTGGTGGGTCCTGCGCCCTGCACCGAGTGCAGCCTGAATGATAAGTCTTTAACCGGACACGATATGACGGGTTGCTTGCATAAAAAATCTTGTTCTCCCCCAGCTTGTGTGCTTACCTTAACCTGGCAATTTTGGGTTGGTCGAGAACTAGATCGTATATCTGAGCTACAACCGTTCTAAACGCTAACGTTTTAGAGTTGCCGTGAAAAGTTAGATTCAGGATAAATTTTGAATAAGCTCCATAATCACATCTGTAGCTGCTTTCCCTGTCTGGTTGCAATACTTTTCTAGCACTAAAGCTTCAGTTGGTGTCAAGTCTACAGTTATTTTTTTTACTGCTGGTTTTTGGCTGAGGGTTGGAAAACCGGGAAATGTGTAGGCGGCTGGCTCGTTCATTTTTTCTATATATTTATTAAGATGACTTAATAAATATTGGCAACCACAAACCATTTTTACCAGCGAAAATCTAGGTTTTTAGATTGAATTTAACTCATATGGCGGTTCTCGTTTGTAATGAAGTACAGATTTTTCTGTGTAGCCAACAAAGTTGGCTACCTGAGTTATTTACGTATTTTTTTACTCGAAATAAAACGCTTATCTACTCTGGTACTGAATTGTAGTTTTCCTGTATTTGTATGAAACCACCCCGCTCTCATAGGAAGGGATACAAGTAAAGGAACAAGACAAATAACACTCCATATTTTTCTTTAAAAAAAAAGGACACAAAATGGCTAAATCCTCTCAATACGTGTATAAAAGTTCTACTAAAAGCTGACTGACTACATATAAAAACTTCTTTGAAAAACTTGAAGTTATACATTTAAAGTCAAAGAAGGACAAGCAATTAGTTCCAGATATAGAGAGTATACGTATAAAATCATACATTACCAATTTTCATGCTGTGCAAAAAAACTTTACAGTTTTATTTAACTTTATTCTTAACTTCCTGATTTTCACTTGCTTAAAATTTGAAAAAATGCATTGTAAAGCTACTCCCTTCCCGCCCAAAAAATACCTAATTTAATATTCGCCCAAGCCCAATGCCGCAGGCATAGGCTGATGGTGAGTCCCTTAGGGTTAATAAGGGACTCTGGATTATTTTTGCCGTACTGCACTAGCGTCTTGTGTAAGAGCAACGCTACTTTGAACAACGACGCTCCCGCGCGACTTGTGAACGGATTTAGGTTGTATCCCATCCTCCAGGGAGGGATACAAGATTGGTGGATATTTTTTCGCTTCGTGCCTTACCAAAAAGGTACTGGGGTGCCGCTAGGCAATCCTTGCGCGAATTCACTGATGACGATAGTTTCTAAATCATCAATTTTGATATCATTCAATACATCAAAATAGGTATTTGTGAAGTAGCTAATAAGATCGTGGCTTGAGGACTTTTGCTCAAGAGTAATTGTTGCCGCAGTCATAGTTGCAGTAGTCATTGCTATATACTCCTTGAATCGTTAGAAATCGTCTAAAGCTCTCGATTGATTTTCAAAACAGACTAATAATGAGAGTTCACTTGTTGCTTGTCATATCATGTCCGGCTAATTAGTTGTGATTACAAAATCTGTGCAAAAACCGGGAAATCCTCTTTCTCCCTGCTAAGAGCCGTCTTAATGATAAGTCTTTCACCGGACATGATATCAGTGGCTAAAGGGCGCGATTACACGTTCGCAACGATTGAAACAAACACCTCTTTCCCTTGTTGCCTGTGTTTATTCAGAGGTAACTCTAGCGGTTTCAATATATCCTGGAGTTCCTCGTCTGAGATGTAGTCCTCCTTTGGATCGGGCGCTTGTACAGTTTGGGTAAAGTAATCAACCAAAACCTTGACAGCAGATGGAACAAGCACTTGCACCACTAACTGTGCATCATATCCCATCGACTCAATATCCAGCAGAGCAAGTTGGTCATGACCAGCCTCATCCTGGACTTTCTGTGCAGCCCACTCTACCAAATTATTGCGACCACATGCAGCAAAGCCTTTTCCATATGTTTGAGCATCTTAACCAACGCCTGTGCTACCAAAAGATATACAGATGGCTTGCTATAAGATGCCTTTTTGAGTAAATTCAATTCTTCATGCCGTATCCGCTTTTGGATGCTTCAATTTTGCATCCATAGCAATCAAAGTTATTTTTTTCTACAAAAATAATATTATCACAATAGCTTCATTTGTAAAGGATTTTGCTGAAAATTACCTCTGTGGTTTCACTCATGCCGATTTAGCTGTTGATCTGCTAGAGATTCTATAGGTTTAGTATTCTTGATCAAATATTCAGCACATGCTTGCCAGAGTTTGGAGTGGATCAATTGTCGGCATTGACGCTGTTAAAGTGGGCGTTGAGGTGGACGTTTCAGGAGGTTTGCCGGGAATTGTCGTTTTAGGACTCCCAGACACAGCAGTGCAAGAGTCTCGCGAAAGAGTCAAAGCAACTCTCAAGAATGCTGGTTTTGCCTTTCCTATACGAAAGATTGTCATAAATTTGACACCTGCCGATTTACGCAAGGAAGGTCCATGTTTTGATTTGCCTATCAGTGTGGGAATTTTGGCGGCTTCTGAACAAGTTAGCGCTTATTTGTTAGGAGACCATCTTTTTCTAGGTGAGGTGTCTCTGGATGGCAGTTTACGTTCCGTTGCGGGTGTCTTACCTATTGCTGCGACTGCCCAAAAAATGGGAATTGTTGGTTTAGTTGTCCCTGCGGATAATGCACAAGAAGCTGCTGTGGTGGAAGGACTCGCAGTTTATGGCTTCAAAAATCTATCTGAGGTCACTGATTTTTTGAATAATCCAGGGCGTTACAAACCCGTACAGTTGGATCATACTGTAGAGACGATACAGGCAAATCTGATCCAAACAGCAGATTTGAACGATGTCAAAGGACAGGCTCATGCTCGTCGTGCTTTAGAAATTGCGGCGGTTGGCGGACATAATTTAATTTTTGTGGGACCGCCTGGTAGTGGCAAAACCATGCTGGCACGACGTTTACCTGGTATTTTGCCAGGATTGTCTTTTTCAGAAGCGCTGGAAGTGACTCGTATCCACTCGGTCGCTGGTTTATTGAAAAATAGAGGATCATTGGTGCGCGATCGCCCTTTTCGCAGTCCCCACCACTCCGCTTCTGGTCCTTCCCTCGTCGGTGGCGGTAGCTTTCCTCGCCCTGGTGAAATTTCCCTATCACACAGAGGTATACTTTTCCTAGATGAGTTAACAGAATTTAAAAGAGATGTCTTAGAATTTCTGCGTCAACCTTTGGAAGATGGCTACGTGACGATTTCGAGAACGAAACAATCTGTCATGTTTCCAGCTCAGTTTACTTTGATTGCGAGTACTAATCCTTGTCCTTGCGGCTACTACGGAGATACAATTCAGCAATGCACCTGTTCGCCAAGGCAAAGAGAACAATACTGGGCAAAACTTTCTGGACCTTTGATGGATAGAATTGATTTGCAAGTTGCAGTCAATCGCCTCAAACCAGAAGAGATTACTCAACAACCGACAGGGGAATCATCAGCAACAGTGAGGGAACGAGTGCAACAAGCACGCGACTACGCATCCCATAGATTTAAAAATGAACAAAATCTTTCTTGCAATGCTCAAATGCAGAGCCGTCACCTTCAGACATGGTGCAAACTAGATGATAGTAGTCGCAACATATTAGAAGGGGCAATTAGAAAATTGGGTTTGTCAGCAAGGGCGAGCGATCGCATTCTTAAGGTGGCACGAACGATTGCAGATTTGTCTGTTAATGACGAGTTAAAGGCACACCACATAGCTGAAGCTATTCAGTATCGCACAATCGATAGAATGCAGTAATACAATTTTGGATTTTGGATTTTGGATTTTGGATTTTAGATTTTGGATTGTAAAAAACTTACTGGTAATTGCTTTTAGCATTCTATCTGTCGCATTCTTTTTTCAAATTGGTATAGCAAGTTGAATTTGACAACATTATCATTTATCCGTTTTTACTGTCGCTAATACTTTTCAGTGTTTACTATGTTTAGTCATGTTTAACATAACTTGTGCCATTTTTATACTGTTTTGGAACCAAGGTTATTAACGAAATAAGAGTTAGCTGCATCAGTTCCACGTATGCTTCAATGTCAAGCTGATCTGAGAGCAGCATATCTCGATACTGCTGCTTAATACGACTCAGCTTTTTTAATGCCTCCTCTGGATTTGTCTGCAACGTTGCTTGCCATTCATCTAGCAATAGCAGAGTTTCCATAACAAACTTTTTGCGCTGTAGTTCCAGAAGTCTACGACATTGGTCTGTAAAAGTTTGTGTTTTTTGCCGCAGTTGCTCGTAGATTTCCGTTGTCACTGTGCCCTCAACGAACATCAACCGATGCTCTTGGCTGAGATCTTCAATACCATCTAAAGCTTGCTGAGGATGATCTGGCAATAGTAATTTGAGTTCATTGATTCGGGTAGCAGTTGTGGTGATCATTTTTTGCGATCGCCGTCTACGCCATTGTCGCAACAGTATTCCTAAGATGCTCGTCGAAGCCAAAATAAAAACTCCAGCCTGCAAGTCACTATTATGTTGCCAATAATGCATCAGTGCCATACGAGGATCGCCGCGTTGAAAGACCTCCTCTGCTGCTGGATGTATATCAAATATTCCTTGTCTCAGTAAAATTTCTGGCTCTTCGTTTTGGAGTGCAGGGTAGAATTGGGAATAGTTACGGGCAGTAGAGAGAATAGACCAGGTAACCAATGCAACCGTCCGCCGATCCATCTCGGGGCGAGTCACCAAAACGGTAGCAGTTGAGAGAGTTGGTAATTTCTGGTCTGGAATGGCTGGACGCGATGTATAAGTTCCGACAGGTAGCTCTGCGCCTTGATAAGAACCAGGATCAAAAACTGTCAAGCTGTTGATTAATGCAGGTTCAAGAGGAAGTAGCTTTAACTCAGAATTGTTTACAAATTGTTGCCGTAGATTTTTACTAGCACCTAGACTTCCTACATAGACAACTGCATCCACCTGCCGAGATTTCAGTTTCTTGAATGCTTGATCAAAATCAGAGTTATCTTGTTTAACACTTAGCTTATCTGCTTCAAGTAATCGCTTAGCAGTAAAGCTGATCCCGCTACCGGGATTACCAACAGCAACTCGCTTTCCTTGAAGATCACTGAACATTTTTAATCCAGAATCTTTACGGATAATAATGTGGACATATTCGTTTGCCAAAATTGCAACCGCTTTAACCCGTCCCTCACGCATTGCTTTATTGGCAACATCTAATTGTGCGATCGCAAAATCGGCTTGGTGATCAAGCAAGCGTTTTAAGTTTTGCTGAGAGCCTTGCGATTGAAGATTATTAACAGAGATTTTCACTGTCGCGTAGGTAGAGTTATGAATTTGTTGGCCTAAGCTGTAGTAATAACTACCAACATCACCACTGGAGATAATAATGCGACTTGGCTGTGAACTGCAACTACTGAATAAAACTCCCCCTGCTAAACCGCTCAGCAAAAGTAAAACAGCTTTTGGACGATAGATAAATCGAATACCCTTTGATACAAATTTATCTAGTAGATTTGCGCGATTTTTACTGCTAGTTAGTTTCGGAATCATTTCACTTACTAGCCTCTATGGCTTTGTTTTGTTAAAAGAGAATTTTACGAGGAAACATTACTCACTCGAAACAATTCTCCTCAGTCTTCACTGACCCCGGTTGAGATTACGCCAAAGGCTAATAAGTTGCAACAAAACTTTACTAAATTTAACTGACAAATTAGATAGAGCAATCTGCTACGTTGAGGAAAACAGTTTATTCTTACGCTTTCAATAAAGATTCTGCTCCATCAATCCAAACTTCGGTACCAGTGATATGGCTCGAAGCATCTGACGCTAAAAACAGAACCAGTTGTGCCACCTGCTGTGACGTTCCTGGTTTACCATCAGTTAAGGGAATCTTTCCTTCAGGAAATTCAACAGGTTCTCGAAGACCTTCTAAATCTCGTTTTTTAGTGTTATCGTCAACACTTGTATCAATAGCACCAGGACAAATGACATTAACACGAATACGGTTTTTAGCTAGCTCCAAAGCTAGCATTTTTGCCAAGGCTACTTGTGCTGCTTTTGTACAACAATAGGCAGTAGCGCCACTATTGCTAAACATACGCGTACCGTTCACAGATGAGGTGACAATCACAGAGCCGCCCTGCTTTTTCAAGTAAGGTACTGCGTATTTTATTGTGAGAAATGTTCCTGTTAAATTAACATTGATTGTTTTATCCCACTCTTCGGGTGCCAGTTCGTCAATAGGTGCCCACACACCATTAATACCAGCGTTAGCAAAGACGATATCCAAGCGTCCCCACTTATCTACAACTTGTTGGGTGGCTTGTTGCATTTCTTGTGGATCAGAAACATCAGCAACTAGCGCGATTGCTTCACCATTAGACTGGTGAATTTCAGCGACGGTTTTTTCTAGTTCATCCTTTGTACGACCTAAAGCAGCAACTTTTGCACCTTCTTGAGCAAATAACTTTGCTGTTGCTTTAGCCATACCTGAACCTGCTCCTGTGATCAGTGCTACTTTGTTAGCTAGTTGCATAAACAGAGTTTTTATTTTTTAACTAATAGCTGTTTTACATAAATTTACATTTTAATTCATACCGCTAGTGGCATAAAAGTTCTATCTGTCTAATTGGATAAATAATCAGTCAATCGAAAATCAGCTAAGGGGGAACCACAAAAGAAAATACCAGCCGTCAGACAAGCGATCCCTCGACACCAACGTCTTACCGCCAAACACGGCTGGTATTTTCTTTCCACGTAAAAGCCTAAGTAGGTGTTGGTTGACTATCAAATAAAAGTAGTTTCCACCACCTTGAAAAGGCTAGTCTCAATGTCAAGGAAGGTCAAGTGCAAGTACCAAAACACCAGATTTACTCACAGCCGAAGAACCAGTATTATACTTCCAACTTGCTGGAATGACTAGGACGATATCACCTTGACCTGCCCCAGAAGCAGTGGTTGTGGCTGTAGGATTGTTTCCAGTTCCTACTGCTTGAGCATAACCCAAACCAAGTGCGTAACTGCCACCCCCAGGCAGGGGGTTGGCGGTCGTGTAACCAATACTTTTGGTGGAGGTTGTGGTACCAGTCGCTACTGCCGTAGTACCCACTGCGGCTCCAGCACCTCCTAGAATGTCAGTAAATTCAGAAATCGGTTCCAAATGGCTTAAATCAGAAATAATCATACTAGAAACTACCTGGGTTGATTTACGTTTCTGATAAGAATGTATCTCTTTTTACGTCAAGTTAACAACTTCGTTAATATTTTTTTATGTTGAAAACCTTAAAGATTCTGTGAAATATGAAATTATTAGGACTTACGCACTGTACAAAAGGTAAATCGTATGTGTAGCGTAATTTGCTCGCTCCAGACATTTGAGAATTACAGCCCTTGATCATATCTAGTTAAAACTGGGCAACCGTACCAGAAGACTTGTTTTTTAGCGTCCACGTTTGTGCAATTTCGGCGCTTTATTGCAAATATACAGCAAAAAACCGACTGTCCAAAGCGCCGAAATTGCGACGGTTGCCCAGTTTTACCCAAGTTTCCCCAAAGCCAGATGGGTGGCGAACGCGCTTAAGATCATCGAAAAACCAGGTTTGAATGCCCCAAAGCTATACCCTCATATTTGGTATTTTCTGCTCAAAAGTAAGTCCTAGTCATCCTGACTACTCCTTTCGGTGCTGTGAAGATTACCGTTTAGGTAGGAGGGGAGCGCTTGGGTGCACCGGGTGAGAAATTACATCGGTAATCTTACACCGGGAAGGGAGTAGTTTATGCGGTCAAATATAAAAATCGATATCACTGATCCGGTGTTAGGACAAAAGTAGATGTGTTACAAGACAAGAGACTGTATCGCTTAACCGCAGCGTGAGTAACCAAGCTCCATCTCGGGTGCGATTCCCGACAGTTACATCAACCAATTAATGAGGCATAATTATGCTGAGAAGGGATGAAATAGCAGAGATATCATCGGTAGTCTTAGGCGTGTTCGGTTCAATTTCAATTGCCGTCGGGGTTGTTGCTAGTGCAGCTGGAATAGTAGGTATTGCTGCAAACAGAGTAGCCAAACTTTGGCCAGATCAGCAACCAGCGTTACAAAACATTTTATTCGGTGGCACAGGTGCAATTGGCGGCGGAATGATGATGGTGGGGACATCAATGGCGATCGCTGATAATTTCCGATCAAGAACTCAGCAACAGCCCATTACCTTCAGCGATGTTCCTCCGGCAAAATTAACGGTTCCGATTGGGTGCAGTGGTTGCAAGTATTTCAGTGGCGAGAAACTATTGCCCTGCGCGGTGCATCCTGAATTGAAAGAGAATTGCACAGATCACGAACCTGTTACGAATTCGCATAAATAGAGAAAAGTGGCTCGCTGTTGGAAATATTTTCAACAGCAGATGGAGCACAATCCCAACCAAATCAACCAACTTCACAACACACTCCGAAAAAAGTAACTAGAGGCGATCACAAACGTCTACAAGTTCTAGGTTGTTGATGAAATTGAGCCAGTGTTAGGAACAACAGTAGACTAACGCTGAACAGTGCTCTACCGAAATGCTTCCAATCACTCTCAGGGAACCTAAGTAAAATCTCGAGTGTTTTTACTATAAAAAGACACTTATTCCCGCAACATGAACAGCAACTCCACAGTCAAGAAAATATTGGTTTTAGCAGCTAATCCCAAACAGACGGGACGCCTGCGCTTGGATGAGGAAGTGCGCTATATCAAGGAAGGGTTGCGGCTGGCGCAAAAGCGTGACCAATTTCTGATTGAGCAAGAGTGGGCAGTACGTCCCCGTGATATTCGCCGTGCTATTTTGAATTATCGACCCAATATTATCCATTTTTCTGGTCATGGCTCGGGGGCTAATGGTTTATATTTTGAGGATGAAACTGGTAATCCGCAATTGGTAACAGGAGAAGCGCTGGCAGGATTATTTGAGCAGTTTGCTAAGCAAATTGAGTGTGTGCTTTTGAATGCTTGCTATGCTCAGATGCAAGCGGATGTGATTGTCCAACACATTGATTATGTGATTGGCATGAATGATTCGATTGATGACAAAGCGGCGATTGAATTTGCTGTTGGTTTTTACGATGCGTTAGCTGCTCACAATCCAGAATATGATCAAGCGACGCCTGTAGAATTTGCTTTTGCGATCGCCCGTAACGCCATTGCACTGGCTGGAGTATCAGGTGAGTCTATTCCCGTACTAAAAAAAAAGACTAACTTAGCGACTTTAGACAATCTCATCAACGTACCTGACTTACCTCTGCACTTTTTACCGCGTCCGGAACATCTGGAAACGCTCAAACAAGAAGTGCTGGGAAATACTAAAAAGCCTGTGGTTATCACAGGTATGAGTCGGCGTGTTGGTGTGCAAGGTATGGGTGGAATTGGCAAAACTGTCCTAGCAACCGCACTGGCGCGGGATGAAGAAGTCAGACAAGCGTTTCCTGATGGGGTGTTGTGGGTAACACTCGGGCAAACACCGCAGCTTTTAAGTTTACAAACCGAGTTAGCCAAGGTGCTGGGTGATTCCCAAGCGGTATTTACTGAAATTGGTTTGGGAAAAACGCGGTTGCGAGAATTGCTGGCAGATAAAGCTTGCTTATTGATTCTCGATGATATCTGGCAGCGTGAACATGCAGAAGCGTTTGATGTGTTGGGTGAGCGCTGTCAAATGCTGATTACTACCCGCGATGCTGCAATTATTACAGATTTGGGAGCCAAAGGACATGAGTTGAAAATCTTAAGCAAGGATCTTAAATGCAGAAGATGTGGATACCAATGATGATCGTAGTTTGATAGAAGCTGCGTTGTTCATAATGGGTATTGCTTCCCCGCCCAATCACAAGGATGATCAAAGTCCGTTAAAACGGACTGATGATTCACCATTATTTATTTCTATTATTATCCAGTCGTCTTTAGACGACTTCGCCTATGAGCCTGCGAATGAATTCGCAGGCGGACGTGGAATAAAATCTTACAATCTCCCCTGACACTCGCTGACGAGTCTTTAATACTCAAAGCATGAGTCTTTAACACTCAAAGCACGAGTCCTTAACACTCGCCCACGAGTCTTTACCTCTGCGGTGGACACAATCGCTGCACTTTCAGAGGAAGTCGCTGACATGTCTGCTGAAATGTTCGCGGATTGAGTCGCCACCAAGCAAATAATCCTAAACTTGTACCACCCACAAGCAAAACCAATAACCCCGCAAGCAATAACCACCACTTTTTCTTCTTTTGAAATTTCCCAGGACTTTGGGTTTCGTCTGTTAGCGGTGGTTGTGAAACAAGCAACTCCAGAAGCGCTTGAGAACTTGGTGTCAACTCAGATTGTTGTTCTTGTTCTTGTTCTTGTTGTTCTGGTACTATGACTTCTACAGGTCGCAGGCCGCTAAGCAATGAAGCTATAGGATCTGGGGAAACACGACAATGGGTCAGAACCAGTGAGATATTATCCTCAGCATTTTTCTCATTTGCCAATGAAATCCATTGACGGACAGCATCTTCCAAGGAAAGTTCACCTTGCAGAACAGGTACAGCGTAGTTCCGCCAAGAATTTTCTACCAAGTCATTGTCGCTCAAACCATCAGAACACAACAGTAATATACCGTCTTCTTCTAAAATAAATTGCTGAATCACAGGACGCAGGAATTCACCATCTTTTGTGCCTAATCCTTGACTCAAGGAAGTTGCCTCGGGGCGTTGCAGTGCTTTTCGATACAGAGTACGAGCAGAACGGACTTCCCGCCCAGCGACATCATCATCTACTGTTAAACGCTGACAGTAGTCGCGTGTTATCCAGTAAGCACGGCTATCACCCACATGAGCTAAATAAAGTTCATGTGTATTTTGTGACTCATTACCAGAGAGACTTTTGATAATTTGCGGTAATTGCACTGCCATCACAAGGGTTGTACCCATGCGTTCGGTGCCTTCGCGTTTTTGCTGATTATTGCAGTTGCAAATGACATTATTGACAATTCGCAAACTTGCCTCTATTTGTTTTTGAATTAAGTCCGGCGGTAAGATGTCTGCTTGTTCTTTCATCTCTGTGAGTAAGGCGCGAAGTTGCAATTTTAGAGATTGCACTGCTAGCAGACTTGCAACCTCACCGCCTTGATGTCCACCAATACCATCACAAACAATAGATACCAGTGGTAATAATAAATCATTTGGATCAGCAGCTTCACTAGGGTAGCAAGCGTCTTCATTTTGCGTTTGTTGTGAACCAGAATCTGTTGATCCTGCTACCTTTAGGGTTAATGGCAAATCTGCTGCACATGATAGGAGTAAAATATTGAGTTGAGTGGCAATAGAGTCTAAATTTGCTTCTTCACTACGCATCTGCTGGACTATGTTGTTCAACTCTTGTGCTACTGGTGTTTTTGCAGCAGCGATCCAAGGTTGCCAACATTTTCCCAACTGCTGTAAAGACACGTCATGAGACGTTTCTACAAGTTCCAACAGTCGCACGCACCAACCTTGCACGCGCAAATTATCTGGAATCAGCAAACTGCCAGCGACTCCCAACTCTGATAGTGGTGTCCACAGTTGGAGAATTTGGAAAAGCCAGTAAACTTGTCGTACTGCTTTTGCTTGCTCCCATGCGTCTGTTATTGCTGGGTAGAGATTTCCGGTTTCATCTATTGGCACATTTTCCAACAAGAGAATATTATCATAAGCCAACCCATATACCTGAGGAATATGTAATCTGTGTTGATATAATCGCAGATAAGACACAATTTCTTTAGAAAATTCTTCAGGGATGTCTGGCAATAGTTCTGGTTGAGTATCTAGCCAAATGTTCGAGCTAGTGACGTCATAGCGATGTCCAACTTTCCCTCCAGGTTGGATTTTGGCGGCTAATGAACCAGTTGCCCAAAGGTAACGGTGAACTAGGGGAGTTTGAGAACTTGTAGAAACACTATCTTCTATAGAATTCATGGCTTAAGTACAGCTTTGATTTATGCAATAAATTATCCGCTGAGTTGAAATCATGCAAGTCGGAATTTTTCGAGAAATCGATGAGTTAATTTGGGAACATCCCAAATGTGTAAGTTATATAGGAATCCGGTTTGACTTGGTGAATTACAAAGTAGAGAGAGGGAACAGGGAACAGGGAACAGGGAACAGGGAACAGGGAACAGGGAAGAAGAATGTACAAATTCACAAATGAAATAGCACTGCTATATGAACCCAAGTTGCTAGTTATCAAAAAACGCCTGAGTTTAAGTACCAGTTCTCAATTAATAGTATTTTGCAATACTTCAAAAGGGAGTTTTCGTATGACTTATATACCGTTTCTAGGGACTAATTAGCAACTTACGTTATTATTCCTTGTCCACAGTCACGGTAACAAAGTGAAGCGCACCCTACTTTGAACACAACGCTTACACTGCGTATGCCTACTACATGGTTTAGCTAATTTACGTAAATTATGAGAAAAATTTTTGCTTTGCTTTGTTTTAGTCTAGGAATAGCTCTGGTTAACCTTAGCTGTTCAGTTGCTCAAGCTCCTAACTTACCATCTGTTCCTGTTCCAAACAACCCCAAGCAACTACCACCACAACAGCCACCATCTGTTGAGGAATTGCCAATACCACTGAAAGTCACAGACAGAAAAACGTGTCAAGTGACATACCAATGCTTGGGTTGGGATGAACAACTTTGGGGTGGCAAGGGTAAAAAAGGCGATAAACAAGCGCTTTTGGCATCAATTGATAACAGCTTACGTTATTTGCAAACCAACAAAGCAAATACAGTGTATCAAAATTATCCCATTACAGAAATTACACTTGATCGCGTCCGTCGTAGCTTAATACGTTTTCGTCAACTGGTTGTAAATTCTAAGTCACCATCACAATTACAAGCTGCTCTCAATAAGGAATTTGTCTTTTACAAGTCGGTCGGTAATGACGGTAAGGGAACTGTTAAATTTACTGCTTACTACGAGCCTGTTTATACTGCCAGTCGCACGCCCACAGCAGTTTATAAATATCCCCTTTATGGACGCCCACTGGATTTCGATGCCTGGGCTAAACCGCACCCCAAACGGATTGATTTGGAAGGACAAGATGGCTTGCTAAAAGATCGAAGCCCGTTGCGCGGTTCGGAGTTATTTTGGTTTCGCGATCGCTTTGAGGCGTATATGATACATATTCAGGGGTCTGCCCAACTCAAGCTTACCGATGGTACAAAAACCTCTGTTGGTTTTGCAGGTGGAACAGATTATCCTTGGACTAGTATCGGGCGGGCACTCATTAAAGATGGCAAACTGTCCCGAGAAAAAGTAACAATGCCAGCGATAGTTAAGTATTTCCGCGAAAATCCTCAGGATTTAAATCAATACCTGCCACGCTGGGAACGCTTTATCTTTTTTAGGGAAACCAACGGTACGCCTGCTACTGGAAGTATAGGTGTGCCAGTCACCCCAGAGAGATCTATTGCTACAGATAAATCTCTTATGCCTCCAGGGGCGCTAGCGCTCATTTACTCTTCATTTCCCTATCCCAAAACAGGAGGAGGGTTGGAGTATCGTAAGGTAAGCCGTTTTGTACTTGACCAAGATACAGGAAGCGCCATCAAAAGTCCAGGACGGGTTGATTATTTTATGGGGACTGGTAACTTAGCAGGCGATCGCGCTGGTGTAACAGGTGGTAATGGAGAACTTTACTACTTACTACTCAAAGAATGAACGTGGGACTTAGGACTTACGCACCATCTACCAGAAACCCGGTTTCTTCGTTCGTATTTGGTTGCGAAACAGACGATTTTTGCTCTTAACCGGGTTTCTTTGCGTAAGTCCTGGAAACTGTCAAACACTCGAAGGCTACGATAGACTGGAATTATGTTCTTTTGATTAAACATTTTTGTTGCTAATAGTCATCAAAATTTACTTTTAAAAATTAATTTTTGCTTTCTGGAAAGAGTCAATGCGTGAGTGTATCTAATCAAAAAAATGCATTGATGGTGTGAATCTATTCTCTAGGATGGCACTATGCCAAGTACTACTTTAATTTGGCTTTTGGCTGGTTCAGGTCTTTGTTTGTTAGAGCTGTTTATGCCAACAGCTTTTGCTGCCTTTTTGGCGGGAATTAGCGCCCTTGTTGTGGCGTTTCTGTCTCAAACGATTTTGGGCAAGTTATGGCTACAAATTGTGGTTTGGCTATTCCTTTCCACAGTACTAGTCGTACTTTCCCGTCGGTTTATGACTGTGCCAAAACGTAAAACGAAAATTCAGCATGCAATTATAGGCGAAACTTTAACTGAGATTCCAGCCGGAAAACCAGGACGAGTGCTATACGAGGGAAATTCTTGGCGGGCACGTTGTGACGATGAGACACTCAGCATATCACCCAATCAAAGAGTTTACGTCACAGGACGCGAAGGGACGACTCTGATTGTGATGCCAGAAAATCTGTTGGACTCGTGAGGGAACAGTGAACAGTGAACAGTGAACAGTAAACAGTGAACAGGGAACAGTAAACAGTGAACAATTGATAACTGATAACTGATGACTGCTAACTGGTAACTGATAACTGGTAAGTGGTAACTGATAACTGATGACTGATAACTGGTAACTGATGACTGATGACTGATAACTGTTAAAAATTTGGATAATTCATTATGGAACAGTTTTTTTTACTTGTTTTTCTCGCTTTTGGCGGTTCTGCCATAGCTGGTTCTGCCAAAGTTGTGAATCAGGGAAATGAAGCCTTGGTGGAACGCTTAGGAAGCTATAACAAAAAGTTAGAACCAGGACTTAGCTTTCTCGTTCCCTTTTTTGATCGGGTTGTCTTCCGCGAAACTATCCGAGAAAAAGTTTTAGATATTCCGCCGCAACAATGCATCACCCGTGATAACGTCTCCATTACCGCTGATGCGGTGGTTTACTGGCGCATTATGGATATGGAGAAAGCCTACTACAAAGTAGAAAATCTCCAGGCGGCGATGGTTAATTTGGTGCTGACTCAAATTCGTGCCGAAATGGGCAAATTGGAATTGGATGAAACTTTTACCGCCCGTTCTCAAATTAATGAAATGTTATTGCATGACTTAGATATTGCAACTGATCCTTGGGGCGTGAAAGTGACGCGGGTGGAACTGCGCGATATTATCCCGTCACAAGCTGTTACCGAGTCGATGGAATTGCAAATGTCGGCGGAACGTCGTAAACGAGCAGCCATTTTAACTTCCGAAGGCGATCGCGAATCAGCCGTCAATAGCGCCAGAGGTAAAGCTGACGCCCAAGTTCTGGACGCAGAAGCCCGTCAAAAAGCGGTCATTTTGCAAGCAGAAGCAGAACAAAAAGCAATCGTTCTCAAAGCACAAGCCGAACGCCAGCAGCAAGTTCTTAAAGCGCACGCGATCGCCGAATCTGCAGATATCATTGCCCAAAAAATGAAAAATGATCCTGTTGCTTACCAAGCTTTAGAAGTTCTGCTTGCCTTGGGTTACATGGATATGGGTGCGACAATTGGCAAAAGCGATAGTAGCAAGGTTATGTTTATGGATCCACGCACGATACCTGCTACTTTGGAAGGTATACGCTCGATTGTCTCTGATGGTCAAACAACTGACTCAAATCTTCCGTATACAGGGGAAGTGTCTCCAGGAAATAATCATCATCGCTCTAGCTAGAGTGATCTCAGTGAGAACAAGAGGACAAGAGAAATCATCACTCTTGACTCTTGACTCTTGACTCTTGACTAATGACTAATGACTAATGACTAATGACTAATCACCAGTTTGAGCTAATTGACATTGAGTACACAAACCGAAAAATTCTAGAGTGTGGTAAAAAATCTTAAACTTGTGTGTAGACTGTAGTTGACCCTCTAGGTCATGGACGGGACATTGATTAATCGGGATGGAAGCACCACACTGTAGACAAGTCAGGTGGTGCTTGTCTTGCTGGGCTAAGTTGTAGAGGGCTTCACCATTACCTAATGTCCGCACTTGCACCAGACCTTCAAGTTTTAAGGATTCTAATGAGCGGTAAACTGTTGCCAGACCCATGCTTTGGTTACGGTTACGTAACTCGACATAAATATCTTGGGCGGAAATGCCTTGTTTAATGGTTTTAAGCAAGTTTAGAATACGCTCTTGACTGCGGGTGCGTACGGCTCTCATAGACAAATTAGTATAGTAATAAAACGCCAATTGTATTTGAAAAAGTTTCTTTTAAGGTATTCTCCTGCTTAACTTTTAGCTTAACTCTCATAACTTGTGCTTCTATTGTCGCCCAATTGGGACAGAAAGATATAGTATGAGCTTAGCAGTATTCAGCAAAAGCCAGTGCAAAGGAAGTATCTAGCCAAAATTTTTGTCACTCTCCGTCCTTCAGTTCTGGATCCAGCTGGAGTCGCAGTGCAATCTGGGCTGAAGCAAATGGGATACGATTATGTTGAGCAGGTGCGGATTGGCAAGTACATTGAAGTCACTCTCATCTCAACCGATGAAGATACAGCCCGTCAGAACTTAGATCGGATGTGTGACCAAATGCTTGCAAATCCAGTCATAGAAAATTATCGCTTTGATTTGATAGAGGTTGAGTCACAGACGGGAGTCTATTAATCTGCTTTTTCAGAGTCATTAGTCTTTTGTCCTTCGTCCTTCTTTTTATAAACTTCGACGAATGACACATGCCTAATGACTCATAACTCATGACTAATCACTAATAACATGAATTTTGGAGTTGTTGTTTTTCCGGGTTCTAATTGCGATCGCGACGTTGCTTATGTCACAAGAGACTTGTTGAAGCAACCTACTCGCATGATTTGGCATCAAGAAACTGATATTTCTGATGTAGATCTCATGATTATACCAGGTGGCTTTAGCTACGGGGATTATTTACGGTGTGGTGCGATCGCCCGCTTTTCACCCGTGATGCAGCAAGTCATTGAACACGCTCAAAAGGGCAAATTTGTCCTCGGTATTTGTAATGGGTTCCAAGTATTAACTGAGGCAGGGCTGTTACCGGGAGCGTTGGTGAAGAATCGGGATTTGCATTTTATATGCGATCGCGTTCCTGTGAAAGTCGAGCGTACAGACCTTCAGTGGACGCAAGGTTATCAAAATGGTGAAATTATCACTCTGCCAATTGCTCACGGGGAGGGGCAATATTACGCAGATGATTCCACATTATCAGAGATTGAAAATAACGGTCAAGTCCTGTTTCGCTACGAGGGAGATAATCCCAACGGCTCAGTGAACAACATAGCGGGGATTTGCAACCGTCAAGGAAACGTGTTGGGAATGATGCCGCATCCAGAGAGGGCATCTGATCCGATGCTGGGCGGTAGCGATGGGTTGAAGTTGTTCCAGGGGTTGTTGGAGAAAGTCGGGGCGTTGGTGTAGAAAGGGGGGGGACACAGCTACCAAAATAAGCTGATGCATTTGTATGGGGTTATCTCCAGGCTGGAAAACAAATGCTTTTCAGCTAAGTGAGGTACACCAATGACAAGGCTAACAACTGTTAGCCCTTACAATCATGACTGAAGATTATACCTTATAAACTTGCAATACGCTGTTACTAAAAGCACATATCTTCTTTATTATATTTTTATCCAAATAACATATTTACTTAAAGTCAAAATTATGATATGTGATATCTTTGATAAGAAGCTTATAACTGGTATCAAAGTTTCAAAATTAAGATTACCTTTAATTTTCAATTGTATGTGTAGTGAAATCGTTATCTGTATGTAATTTTTTCCATTTAACTAGAGTATATGAACCTATAATTGTAAGAATTCAGGAGCCAGAATATTCCTTCCTGGTAAGCTACGCGAACAGGAGTCAGAAGAGTTAAGAATTCCGTTGAAAATTTGACGAAAAGAAGATACAAAAAATCATAGACTCTTTAAAAATTGTGACTTCTTAACTCAAAAAGTGCTGAATTTTTACCTAAAGTTTTCAATTATTTCATAACACAAAAATTGTCTACAGGACTCATTTTTGATTTTTGAAATTTACGTAGTAGGGTGCGTTATGCCTGCTGGCTAACCCGTCATCATCAGGCTTTAGTCCGTTATGCACCAATACGGTTCAGTTAAGGAGAATTGTAGGTTGGGTTGAACATAGTGAAACCCAACAAAGTCCCGAAAATGTTGGTTTATGTCCTGCGGACACGCTG
>NZ_CAWPKW010000025.1:0-18399 GCF_963888615.1 Brasilonema octagenarum UFV-OR1
GCTGCGATTTCTAATCGCTTGGGTTAAAAGGGGGTTATAAAAGCGGATTTGGTATTAAAATTCCGTCCACCTGTCTTGCGGAAGAAAAGATCGCTGTAGCTCGATTGGTGCAACAGGCTCTGTTAAAGTAAAATCACCACGTAAAATGGATTGTTTCAACTCCACGGCAACTTGCCTAGAAAGAAATAAACTAGCAAGGGGTGCAACGCGCACAGTTCTGCCTTCTATGCTGATGCGTCCAGATTTCAGTTGGGCGTAGCTGACTAAACCAAAGGTAGGACGAACACGCCGGGGAATGGAAAAGTCTACTATTGGGGCTACTAAGTCTTTATCTTGAATTGCACATCTTGCAACAACTTCTTCGTTCAAGACAGGTAGTGGTACACCTACTCCCAACATCAAAGAAGGACCGTAACTTTTAAAGTAACAGCCACGCACCCAACGAGCATCCATTTGCTTGGCATCACCAATCAAAGCTAAAGTTGCCGCTGGTCCAATGGGTGTATGATTGGGTAACCGCTTTTGTAAAGGAAAGTGCTGAGTGCCTTCCCAAGCAATATAACCGACACCGCCTCCCAAAAAAATTCGTGTGCCAATTCCAACCAGTTGCAGATCTGGGTCATTGAATAGAGGGGAGATAGCACCAGGGTTAGAGTAAACGGCATTGCCTAAACGCGGTTGTAATGGACCCAGGTATGTATAGAGTGGGCGATCGCCCCCATTCACACCTACTATAAAATTTTGATAAAGATTGCGTGGATTGAATAAATAAAACTGATTGATTGTTTCACGTGTAACAGTGGTTTCAAAAGTGGCTCTGGGATAGCAATCTGTCACTTGTCCTTGTGCTCGAACTTGTACGGTTTTACCAGCTATCAAATCTTCAATAACATGACCGCCGCCTCGTTCGCGAACTTCTTCGCCGTCCATCACTTCCACCGCGCAACTCGCACCCAAGTATAAATCTACAGCTCCAAAACCAGAGTATGCCGGAACACCATCTAACCAGCAACGGCGAATTTTGATCGGCGGGTCAGTATGTCCTAGGTTAATAATTGCACCACTAGATTCCATTGGCTCAAAAGTGCCAGTGGTAATGACATCAACTTCTTTGGCAACTTTGGCTACACCTACTTCTACAACTCTTGCCTTTAATTCTTCAGCAGTTAGCACTACCGCCTGTTTGTGGCTGATTTTGTGATTTATCTCCGCAATTGTTCGCATATTGATAGTAGCTAATTAACAGAGCTATAACAGGATTGCTGCTTTATGAGTATTTAGTAACAGCTTGTTGAGATGAGAAGACAAGGGAAGTCAACAACCAGGGGTGTAAGAGTATGAGGGTGTAAGGGTGTAATACCCTTTCACAAAAATCCTGATACATTTGACTTCCCCTACTTCCCGTTTTCCTTCTTGATTTTGTACACAGAAACAGGCTAGTGTGTCGAGTAAATATTCTTAGTCGTGATCATATGCATCTTGAGAAAGTTCCCTAAACTCCAAAATTCATAGGAGACTAGAGAAAATAAAGTCGGTCTTATGAATCTTAAGGCAGCAAGTGGTGCAAATAGATAAGGAGGATTTATGCGTGCAGTACTGATGGCAGGTGGTTCAGGAACGCGGCTGCGTCCACTGACTTGTGATCTGCCCAAACCAATGGTGCCTATCCTGAATCGACCCATTGCCGAACATATTATCAATCTTCTCAAACGGCATCAAATAACAGAAGTGGTTGCCACACTTCATTATTTACCCGATGTCATGCGAGATTACTTCCAAGATGGCAGTGATTTTGGCGTACAAATGACCTATGCCGTAGAAGAAGATCAGCCCTTAGGTACTGCGGGGTGCGTGAAAAATATTGCCGAACTCCTTGACGACACCTTTTTAGTCATCAGTGGCGATAGTATCACAGATTTCGACCTGACAGCAGCGATTGAATTTCATAAACAAAAGAAGTCAAAAGCAACTTTAGTTTTAACCCGTGTGCCCAACCCGGTGGAGTTTGGGGTGGTAATTACTGATGAAGAAAGTCGAATTCGTAGATTTTTAGAAAAACCCTCTACGAGTGAAATTTTCTCCGACACTGTTAACACTGGTACATACATTCTGGAACCAGAAGTTTTGGAATATCTGCCAGCAAACCAAGAATCCGACTTTTCTAAAGATTTGTTTCCGTTGCTACTGGAAAAGAATGAGCCAATGTACGGTTACATTGCCGAAGGTTATTGGTTTGATGTGGGTCACTTAGATGCTTATCGTGAAGCGCAGTACGATGGGTTATATCACAAAGTCAAACTGGACTTTGCCTATAACGAAGTTTCTCCTGGCTTGTGGGTAGGTCAAAACACTTTTATTGACCCAGCTGCTAAGATTGATACTCCAGCAGTTATTGGTGATAATTGCCGCATTGGGGCAAGAGTACATATTGAAGCCGGAACCGTCATTGGGGATAATATCACTATTGGTTCTGACGCCAATCTCAAACGTCCGATTGTTTGGAATGGAGCGATTCTTGGTGAGGAGGCACAACTGACTGCTTGTGTCATTTGCCGTGGTGCGCGTGTAGACCGCCGTGCTCATGTCTTAGAAGGTGCTGTGGTTGGTTCGCTTTCTACTGTAGGAGAAGAAGCCCAAATTAGCCCATTTGTGCGTGTTTGGCCCAGTAAAAAGATTGAGTCTGGGGCAATTTTAAATATTAATTTGATTTGGGGTAATACTGCACAACGTAATTTATTTGGGCAACGAGGCGTCCAAGGGCTAGCCAATATTGACATCACCCCAGAATTTGCTGTGAAGTTGGGAGCCGCATATGGTTCAACCTTGAAACCGGGTTCTCGCGTAACAGTTTCTCGTGACCAACGTAATGTCTCTCGCATGGTCACTCGCTCGTTAATTGCTGGTTTGATGTCAGTAGGTATCGAGATTCAGAACCTAGATGCCACAGCTATTCCAATAGCTCGTACAGTGATACCTACCATGAGCGTCAGTGGTGGAATTCATGTGCGAATGCATCCAGATCGCCCCGACTACATCCTGATTGAGTTTATGGATGCTAAGGGAATTAATATCACCAAATCCGCAGAAAAGAAAATCGAAGGAGCGTACTTCAAAGAAGATATGCGCCGGGCGCAAATCCATGAAATTGGTGATGTTGCTTACCCCAGTCAGGTGATGGATCGATACTGTACCGCTTTTGAGAAGCTGTTGCATATTGATAGTATTCGCAACAGTCGGGCAAAAGTCGTCATTGATTACGTTTATGCAGTATCTGGAGCTGTGTTACCCCAAATGCTAGATAAGTTTGGGGCTGATGCAGTAGTGTTGAATGCAAGTCTCAATAAAGCAAGTATGTCAGCAATTGAGCGCGAAGCACTTTTGACTCAGCTTGGTCAAGTGGTGGAGGTGTTGAAAGCGAACTTTGGTGTTCAGATTTCCGCGAATGGAGAACAACTCATTCTGGTTGATGAATCTGGCATTCCTATTCGTGGGGAAATGTTAACAGCGCTGATGGTAGACATGATGTTAACTGCTCACCCCAGAGGAACAGTCGTGGTGCCAGTTCATGCTTCTAGTGCTGTAGAACAAATTGCTCGTCGTCATGATGGTAAGGTCATTCGCACAAAGGCAAATCCTGCAGCACTCATGGAGGCTTGTCAGAAAAATTCCAATGTCGTGTTGGGTGGTAATGGCGACACTGGCTTTATTGTGCCGCAATTGCATCCAGGGTTTGATGCTATGTTCCCCGCTGCCAAACTGATTGAGATGCTGACGATACAAGAGCGCTCTCTTGCCTCTGTGCGGTCAGAATTGCCCCGTGTGGTTCACAAAACATATACAGTACGTTGCCCTTGGACTGTCAAAGGAGCGCTGATGCGCTACTTGGTGGAAACTCACCCAGCTGAAAACTTGGAGCTAATTGACGGAGTGAAAATTTGTCAACCGTATGATGACAGTTGGGTGTTAGTGTTGCCAGATGCAAGTGAGCCTGTAGTCCATTTGTACGCAAACGCCAACGATCGCGATTGGGTAGATGAATCATTAAGACAATACCGTGCTCGCGTACAGGCGTTTGTTGAAACAGAAGAAGAACAAGCTATTGGTGAAGTGTAATTAATGACACAAATGACTGATGGCTCCTAGTCATGAGTCATTTGTGTTCACTCCTGCGCAACTCATGACAAGTTAAGAAAAAGCAGGATTTGTCAAGGAGATAGGAATCTGAGCAACATTTGATTCAGCCATAAAGATTTGTTGGATGGGTTATATCAAGTTTGCTTAATTACCCCCATAATAAAAAACCTCACCCCTTCCCCTCTCCTTATTAAGGAGAGGGGTACCCGATAATGCGGGGTGAGGTTTTAGGGTAATTAAGAGTAATTAAGCGGACATAATATTATTCTCTTAACTCTCTTATCTTCTCAGCAATACTTTCTAACACCCCAGAAAAATTTCCATACACGTCATTATTGGTAAATCTGATAAATGTAATTTTGGCTGATTCAATAAACTCTTGTCTTGCCTTATCGTATTCAACAGCACCCTTTTCAAAATGGCTTTCACCGTCAATTTCTATCGCCAGCCTCAACTCAGGACTATAGAAATCTATAACAAACTTATCTACACTATATTGTCTACGAAATTTACAGTTTTCAAGTTGTCTATCTCTAAGTTTCTCCCAAAGAAGCGTCTCACATTTTGTAATATTTTGGCGCAATAGTCGCTTTTTCTCTTTTTCACTATCTTTGTTATAAAGTTGAGTCATTTTAACTTCAATATTTTTAAACTTATACAAAAAAAGCTTATTTCTTTTCAGTTCCCTCTCGTTTATTCCGGTTCCCTCTCCTTTATAAGGAGAGGGTTAGGGTGAGGTAAAACGCCACAATATAATAACCTCAGCCCGCGCTTCACCGTACCCTCTGGTTGGTAACCTCACCCCGCCCTACGGGCACCCCTCTCCTTATTAAGGAGAGGGGAACAGGTAAAACGCCACAACATAATAACCTCAGCCCGCGCTTCACCGTACTCCTCTGGTTAGCTACCTCACCCCGCCCTACGGGCACCCCTCTCCTTGTTAAGGAGAGGGGAAGGGGAATAGGTTACGCGCTAAAGTACTTCGCTACTGGGTGATAAGTGATAATCGCAGTCGTAGATTGTTCAGGATAAAGCTGTTCACTTTCATCCATGTGCAAATCAATACGTTCTGCTTCCAACAACTCCAGCTGCTTGTATTGATCCTGAATATTCGGACAAGCCGGATACCCAAAACTATACCGCGAACCCTGATATCTCTGTGCCAAGATATCCCGAATATTATCCGGTTCCTGAGCCACAAAACCCAACTCGCGACGAATACGGGTGTGTGTCCACTCCGCCAGCGCCTCAGCTATCTGCACCGCAAAACCGTGGAAATACAGATAATCAGTGTACTTATTATCTGCAAACAACTTTTGGGCGTACTCCGTGGCAATATGCCCAACCGTTACCGCCTGCATCGGGAACACATCAATAATTCCCGACTCCTTCGGCGCAAAGAAATCTGCAATACACAAACGCCTCAACGACCTTTGCCGTGGAAACTCAAACTTTCCTATTTCCTTGGCGTCTTGGCGGTTCGTTTCATAAATATACAAAGTATTCCCCTCAGCCTGACAAGGAAAATATCCATAAACCACCTGCGGATGAAGCAAATTCTCCTGTATAATCCGCTGCTTCAAATCCTCCAAAATCGGATACACTTTCTCATCCAAAAACGCCTGATATTCTTCCTTAGATTGCTCCTTAGGCTTACGGAACTGCCATTGTCCTGCAATCAAAGCTTGTAAATCTAAATGCCAGAAAATCTCCTCAAAAGGAATCTCTTCTGGCTGGAGTATCTTCGTTCCCCAGAAAGGTGGGGTTGGACGTTCAATATCTACCGCCACAGCTTCAGAACGACGGGTATCTACTTCTTTTGGTTCAGGAGATTTTTCTTCAGCCGTCTGGGCTACAGGCTGTTTGTTACCATTTCCTGACACTTGGGTCGTTTCAGGAGATTCATTCAAAAATCCCCGCAAATCATCCCATTGACTAGCACCCTTGGCTGGCATTAACTTATCCATGAAGTGCAAATCAGAAAACGCATCTTTGCCGTAAACCACTTTACCTTTGTAAGTATTTTGGCAATCTTGATCAACAAACTTGGGTGTTAGTGCTGCACCACCTAAAATCACAGGGACGGTGATTCCCTTTTCGTTGAACACCTCCAAATTCTCTTTCATAAAAGCAGTGGATTTCACCAACAAACCACTCATAGCAATACAATCAGCTTTGTGCTGTTCGTATGCATTGATGATGTTCTCCACGGGCTGCTTAATTCCCAAGTTAATCACCTTGTACCCGTTGTTCGACAAGATGATATCAACTAAGTTTTTACCAATGTCGTGAACATCGCCTTTCACCGTAGCAATGATGAATGTCCCCTTAGCATTGTTACCAGTTTCTGATTTTTCCATGAAAGGTTCCAGATAAGCCACTGCTGCTTTCATGGTTTCGGCTGACTGTAAGACGAAGGGAAGCTGCATTTGTCCGGAACCAAACAACTCACCAACGACTTTCATACCATCCAGCAGGAAGGTGTTGATAATATGCAGTGGAGGATATTTTTCTAAAGCTTTAGTGAGTTGTGCTTCTAAACCAATGCGTTCGCCGTCGATGATATGACGCTTGAGACGTTCTTCAATGGGTAGATTTTCGTCAACGCCTTTGTCGCGTTTTGTTGTCACCCCTTCAAATAAGGTCGTTAGTTCTGCTAAGGGGTCATAAATGCAGACATCTCCCTCAAATTTCCGTTCATCGTAAATCAACTGGTGACAAACTTCTTGATGGCGTTCCTCAATCCGCGACAGTGGTAAAATTTTACTAGCACTGACAATTGCCGCATCCATACCAGCAGTCATCGCTTCATGCAGGAACATGGAGTTGAGGACGATACGTGATGCAGGATTAAGACCAAAGGAGATATTGGAAACGCCTAAGACGACATGACATCCAGGCAATTCTTGACGAATCCGGCGGATTGATTCAATTGTAGCTTTACCGTTGGCGCGGTCTTCTTCAATCCCTGTGGAAATGGGTAGTGCTAAGGTATCAAAAAAGATTTCGGTAGGTGGAATGCCGTATTCGACGGCTTGACGGTAGGCGCGTTGGGCGATCGCAAACTTTTTCTCTGCTGTCCGCGCCATCCCCTCTTCATCTATTGTACCAATCACAACACCAGCACCGTATTTCTTTGCCAGTTCCAACACCTTCAAGAAACGCGGTTCTCCATCTTCATAGTTGGTGGAGTTCAACAAACACTTACCACCAGCAACTTTTAGTCCCGCTTCCATCTTCTCCCATTCGGTGGAGTCGAGCATCAATGGAAGTGTCACATTATTGACCAGACGTGAAACCACCTCGTGCATATCATGCACACCGTCACGTCCGACATAGTCAACGTTGACATCCAAAATATGTGCGCCTTCCTTAACTTGTGCCCTCGCCATTGACACCAGTCCATCCCAATCTTCCGCATTCAGCAACTCACGACATTTTTTGGAACCGCTGGCGTTGAGACGTTCGCCGATAATTAAGAATGAATTGTCTTGTTCGTAAGGTTGGATGTTGTATATTGACGCCGCCGCTGGTTCAAGTTCAGGATGTCTGACTTTTGGCGTCAACTCTTTGGCAATTTCTGCTAATTGTTGAATGTGTCCTGGACGTGTCCCACAGCAACCCCCTATCACTTGGACACCCAAATCTTCAACAAAATGCATTAATGACATCCGTAATTCCATCGGTGTCAAGTGGTAATGAGCTTGACCGCCAACGTTCTCTGGTAAACCCGCGTTGGGAATACAGGAAACGACAAAGGAAGAATGTTCTGAAAGATACTTGATATGTGGTTTCATCAAGTCTGGACCTGTGGCACAGTTCAGACCGAGAATATCAATTGGGTAGGGTTCGAGAATTGTTAGGACAGCGTTGATTTCCGTCCCAACCAGCATCGTGCCCATTGTTTCCATTGTAACAGAGACCATGAGCGGACGGCGATCGCCCTTCTTCACAAAAACTTCTTCAATTGCATTCAACGCCGCTTTGATTTGCAGCACATCTTGGCAAGTTTCAACGATAAATAAATCAACTCCACCATCAAAAAGTCCTTCAGCTTGTTCAGCAAAGGAAGCTTTTAGGGTGTCAAAGTCGATATGTCCCAAAGTTGGTAATTTAGTAGTAGGTCCTATAGAACCTGCAACAAACCGAGGTTTTTCGGGAGTCGAAAATTCCGCAGCCACACGCTTTGCGAGTTCCGCCGCTGTTTTGTTGAGTTCATACGCCTCGTGCGCCAAGTCGTATTCAGCTAAGACAATCGACGCAGCGCCAAAGGTATCCGTTTCAATCACATCTGCACCCGCAGCGAGAAAGTCCCGGTGAACTTTTGCGACTGCTTCTGGCTTGGTGTAAACCAGGTACTCGTTACAACCTTCGTATTGAGGACCACCGAAGTCTTCCGCAGTCAGGTTTTGCGTTTGCAGGTTAGTCCCCATAGCACCGTCGAAGACGATGACTGGGCGTGTGGGACTATGCAAGTGTTCTAAGAAGGTAGAGGTCATATTCTCCAACAGAAAATTGGGTTAGTCTGGAAATATTTAACTGTACATACTATTTTCTCGAATTTTTAGTACTTCGGAAGTGTCAATAATTAGAGGTCTAAGGGTATAGGGGTGTGGGGGTATAGGTGAGGAGAAAAGTAACCGTGAATGACTTTGTTTCCCCTACCCCCTTATACCGTTTCACTTTAAGGTTGATACAAATGGGGGGCTCTTAGCAGGGGGCTCTTAGCAGGGGGAAAGAATTAGAAACCAATCATTTGTATCAGGGATTTCGTGAAATGGTATTACCCCCTTACACCCCTACCCCCCTACCCCCTTACACGCTTACACCCCTAGTTCTTGACGGCGCTACTTTATAAACGCTAGTCATGAAAACTTGATTGCTAAATTTTTGACAAAGTTGGCGGAATTTTCTCGTAACTCCTAGTTAAGTAATTATTTACTGACCTACTTTCACATACTCATGTCTGAAATCTTTTGTATTAAACCGCTAGGTGAAGTTTTACAGCTGGCTGACCTAATTTCAATTGCACAGATAGAGTTCGCTTTGCAAGAGCAGATCCAAAATAAGAATATGCGGCTAGGGGAAATTTTAGCCTTACAAGGATGGATCAAACAAGAAACGGCTGATTTTTTTGCCCAGAAGTGGTCAGATTTGCTGAACCAAAAGCCTAAACAACCCTTGGGTGAGTATCTCAAAAAAGCAGGACTGTTGGATGAGTATCAAGTCAAGACTATTCTGTGTGAACAAAAACAGATGGGACTTAGATTCGGAGAATTGGCTGTCCAGAAAGGTTGGCTTAAGCCAACTACAATCAACTTTTTTCTAGAGCATATTGCTCCTGTTGCACAGCGCTCTGAAAAAATTTTACAGCAGGCAGAACACTCAGTTGAAGTCCGCAACGGGAGAGTCAGATCCTTGGGGGAATTCAAAATTCGTCTTGGAAAGTTTGCCCCCTCGGAAAACGAACGCTCTTATCCAAGTGAGGAAGACCCTAAACTGGCTCCTTCTGGCGTCCGCGCTACCTCACGACGCGACTGGCTCAACTTTGGGCAAAATGCAAAATTCCAAATTGAAGACTTCACACAGCCCAGCCCAGTGAGTATTGATGACAGTCTCATACAAGTAGAAACGTTTTTGGAACAGGACAAGTCATCTGTTGTTGATCACACACTACATACAAGACCTTTTAGTCGCAGCATCATCAAATTATTCAATTTAGATCAAAAAGCTAGTCATCCGGATATTTTGCTGGAGGAGGTTTTGTCATGGACAAGTGGTCAACCGTTTCTCACCCAAAAGTTATGTCAATTACTAGCTGATTCCGAAACTTTTGTTCCCTTTGGTGAGGAAGGATTCACAGTCGAACATCTCGTACAAACTCGTCTTATTGATCATTGGGAAACTCAAGTTGCGTCTGAGCATCTCAAGGCGATTCGCTATGGTCTTCTGCAAAACAAAAAATGCAATTTTTTTTCAATGCTGAAACTTTATCAGCAAATATTACTCCAGGAAAACATCTCTGTTGAAGACAGTTTTGTCCAAACAGAATTACTGAATTTAGGATTGGTTGTGGAACAAGGAAACAAGCTCAAAGTTTCTAACCGCATTTACCAATCTATTTTTCCTTTAAGTTGGGTGAATCAGGAAATAATACGTTTAGATATCAACCGCAGCAGGATCAAATTCTTTAAATTAGATGAAAAAGCCAGCCGCCCCTATATTTTACTGGAAGAAGTGTTGTTATGGACAAGTGGTCAACTGTTTCTCACCCAAAAACTTTGTCAATTACTCGCTAATTCACAAAGTTTTATTCCTGTTAATCAAGAAGCTGTCAGAGTAGAGCAACTAGTACAAACCCGCCTAATTGACAACTGGGAAATTCAAGCGGCGTCTGAGCATTTGGAGGGAATTCGCAATGGAATTCTGAAAAATCAGCAGTGTCAACCTTTGTCACTGTTGCAGCTATATCAGCAAATCTTGCAGCATAAAGAAGTTGTGGTGAATAACAATCCCGCACAAAGAGAACTGCTGAATTTGGGATTAGTTGTCAAACAGGAAAAAACGCTCAAGGTTTCTAATCGTATTTACCAATCTGTTTTTTCTTTGAATTGGGTGAATCAAGAATTGGATAAACAGTCTCCCCCACTTTCACAAATCATGAAAAGTATCCAAAGCCAATTACCTCCACCAACACTTCGTTTAAGGAATATAAAAAAAACCATTTCAAATCCGAGAAAGGCACTTCCTAAAGAAACTTGGATTTTACTGGTAACCGTTAGCTTGATGCTCATTGGCTTTAGTGTCGTTGGCTTTAGTGCGGTGAAGTCTTCAGAGGTGCAAATCCTTTTTCAACAAGGCAATAAATGAGCTATTCAACCAAATAAGTAAGTGGACATAATTAAACGTAACTATGTTCGTAGCGAGTGGAACGCAGTGTAACGTAGACGCCCGGAGGGCTTCGGTGCACGGTAGCAATCGCAAGCGTTTGGGATTGCTTGACTTCCCTCGCATTGATGGGGTTCCCCTACACACGCCAGATACCAAGTGAGGGAAACCAGGACTATGGCACAAAGTGCCACGCTACGCTATCAGTACTGGCTCCCCTACACCCCTACAACGCCAGGTGCTACCCTACGGAAAGCCGCCTCCGGCGTCTACAAGTCGGGAAACTTAGCCTGTGCACTGGCTCCCCTTACCCCCTTACACCCGCACCCGTTGCGGCATTGACTATTTTTCAAAACTATAAATCTTCTGTGTCCCCAACTGCTCACAACAAATAGACGAAGGTAATGTCCCCACAGGGAACGTCTGCCGATCCAATTGCACTTGTAAGTTACTCAGAGGATCAACACCAGGCGAAATCAAAAATTCTAGCTTTTGGATGTAAGGCAATGCCACAAGTTCATCCAATATTTGGCTAATAGCTTGCGCGTAAGGATGACCTTTGTGCTTATACCAATCATCTGTTGCAACGTTCGCTTGGTCAAAACCTAAGTGTACTATTAAGGATGGCTTATCAAACAGGGCGATCGCCAGTGGACGTGCTTCTTCCTGCAACAATAAGTCATGAGTTTTTGCTAAATGTCGCAGTTTCTCTAAGCGTTCGTAGCGTTCCGTCACGGCTTCGGGATCATCTTGCCAATTTATCGCCACTGTTAACAGAAAAGTCTGTAACAGCATATGACCCAGTTTTTTCGCCTTGGTTTTAAGGTAATAAGAATTGTAGTCGTTTGCCTCAATCAACAATGGCACGCGATCCACAACTTCTAACTTGTAACCTTTTAACCCTGCAATCTTACGGGGATTATTGGTAATCAAGCGAATCTTATGGACTCCCAAATCCATGAGCATTTGTGCTCCCATACCGTAGTCTCGCAAATCGGCGGGGAATCCCAAACGCTCATTCGCTTCTACGGTATCTAGTCCCATATCCTGCAACGAGTAAGCTTTCAATTTATTAACTAGCCCAATTCCCCGTCCTTCTTGCCGCAGGTAAACAACGACACCTTGCCCTGCATTTTCAAGCATTTTCAGAGCTGCTTGCAACTGCATCCGACAGTCACAGCGTAAAGAACCCAAAGCATCTCCAGTCAGGCATTCGGAATGCATCCGCACCATAACTGGATTATCTCCAAATTCAGCAGGATTACCCTTGACAACAGCAACGTGTTCTGTATCATCCAGAGTATGGCGATAAGCGTAAATTTGGAAATGACCAAACTGGGTGGGTAACTCAGCAATAGTTTCGCGCCTGATCAGGCGGTCGTGCTGGAGGCGGTAACTGATTAAATCCGCGATGCTGATAATTTTAAGATTGTGCTGCTTGGCATACTGAATTAACTGAGATAGCCGCGCCATCGAACCGTTGGGGTTTTGAATCTCACAGATAACGCCAGCAGGGTATAATCCAGCTAGTCGAGCTAAGTCAACAGCAGCTTCTGTATGTCCTGCGCGTTTGAGTACCCCTCCTTCCTTGGCGCGAATGGGGAAAATATGACCGGGACGGCGTAAATCTACAGGTTTGGTTCCTGGGTTGATCGCAACTTGGATTGTGCGGGCGCGGTCTTCTGCGGAAATGCCAGTGCTTACTCCTAAGTGAGGCCCGGCGTCAATGCTGACTGTGAAAGCCGTTTGGTTGGTGTCGGTGATGTTGCTTACCATCAATGGTAAGTCTAATTCATCTAGGCGATCGCCACTCATTGCCAAACAAATCAGTCCCCTGGCTTCCACCGCCATGAAATTAATAATGTCAGGAGTCGCAAATTGGGCAGCACAAATCAAATCGCCTTCATTTTCTCGATTTTCATCATCTACCACCACAATCTGGTGACCAGCTTTCAAGTCAGCCAAGGCGGCATCAATCGAATCAAATTCAAAGGTTTGGTTTGAAGTCGTGTTAAGCTGCGACACAGAGGATTTCCAGCGATAGAGATGTAAATTTTTTTTAACAAATGCTTATCTTCTGATTGTAGCTCCTCTGGACACAATAGGAAGCCATCATAGCCAAGATTCGATAACATACCGATAAATACCTGCGAAATACCGTTGGATTCTTTAAGCTAGTGTGCAGCAACAACGAAACAGTAATAAGTCTTTAGCAGAAGCATTTTGCTAAAGACAAGTCTCTATATTTAAAAAGGATTTAGTAGTTATGGGCAATTCTAGACGCGTAAAAGTTGGGATTATTGGCGCGTCAGGCTACGGCGGAGTGCAGTTAGTAAGACTACTCATGGATCATCCAGAAGTCGAACTCGTTTATTTAGGTGGGGAGAGTAGCGCGGGAAAATCGTTTGCGGATCTTTACCCACATCTGGCTCACATAGTTAACCAACCGATAGAAGCTATAGATCCACAAACCATTGCGACGCGTTGTGAGGTAGTGTTTCTTTCTCTACCAAATGGTTTGGCTTACAAAATCACTCCGCAATTGTTGGACAAAGGATTGACAGTACTCGATTTGAGTGCAGACTATCGCTTTAGGAATTTGACAACTTATACAAACTGGTATGGTGCCCAAAGAACAGATCTTGCAACAGCAGCGACAGCAGTTTATGGATTACCAGAATTGTATCGCGATCGCATTGCAGAAGCGCAGCTGATTGGTTGTCCTGGTTGCTATCCCACCGCTAGCCTTTTGGCACTTTCACCACTCCTCAAGCAAGGGCTAATCGTGCCAGAAACAGCTATTGTTGACGCCAAGTCAGGCACTTCTGGCGGTGGACGTCAAGCGAAAGTTAATATGTTGCTTGCCGAAGCAGACAACTCCTTGGCACCTTATAATGTTGTCCGTCACCGCCACACCCCAGAAATCGAGCAGATTTGTAGTGATTTAGCAGGACACGAAGTCACCATTCAATTTACACCACACCTTGTTCCTATGGTGCGCGGTATGCTCGCAACGGTTTATGCTACATTGCGGGACCCAGGTTTAGTGCGAGATGATTTAATTACTATTTATAAAGCATTCTACCGTAACTCTCTTTGGGTGAAAGTCTGTGAACCAGGCGTTTATCCCCAAACAAAATGGGCTTGTGGCACTAACCTTTGTTACATAGGCATAGAAGTTGACCCGCGTACTGGGCGTGTGATTGTCATGTCAGCAATTGATAACCTAATCAAAGGGCAGGCAGGTCAAGCTATCCAGTGTCTCAATATCATCATGGGCTGGGATGAAACACTGGGGTTGCCAAAGTTGGGCTTTTATCCGTAATTGGGGACGAGGGGACAAACTACGGTGTACACACCAGATCGCTCAAAACCTCACCCTCGCTTTTTGCTACGCAAAAATCTTTCCCTCTCCTTAACAAGGAGAGGGATGCCCGATAGGGCAGGGTGAGGTTTTGAGCGCGAGTGCGTCTCGAATGAGCTTCACTTAATGACTTTACAAGAAATTATTAATGCTATCACTCGTCATTGACAATATATATCATGGGCATTTTTAATGTTTAATTGTCTATGAGCAACTTGCCTCTCAACATCCCCGCAAACCTGAAAGTCTCCGAAGAGCAATTCGTACTCCTCGCTGCTGCTAACCGAGACGTACAGCTAGAACTAACTGCCACAGGAGAATTAATTATTATGCCCCCTACGGGAGGAAATACAGGTAAGCGCAATATAGATATTGAAGGACAACTTTGGTTTTGGAACCGCCAATCCAAACTTGGTGTTGCTTTTAACTCTTCAACCGCTTTCCGACTTCCCAATGGTGCAGAACGTTCTCCCGATGCAGCTTGGGTGACTCAAGCCAGATGGGATACATTAAAACCAGAAGAACAAGACTCCTTTCCACCCATGAGTCCAGATTTTGCGATTGAATTACGTTCCAAAAGTGACAACATGGAACCGCTACGCAAAAAGATGCAGGAATACATCGATAATGGATTGCGTTTGGGTTGGTTAATTGATACAAAAAATAAAAAAGTAGAAATTTATCGGGCTAATCAGTCAGTGGAAGTGTTGGATAATCCAACAAGTTTATTAGGAGAAGATGTTTTACCTGGGTTTGTTTTAGATTTACAAGTTGTGTTTAGTTAGCAAAAATGTTTTCCTTGCTTGTTGGCGATACGCATGATTGCGTCTCTTGCTTTGCGCGATACGCGTACAGCGTCAAGCGTATGCGCAAAGCGCACGCTGCGCGAACGACTGAGCGCTCACGCCGAAGTCCGGAGGCTTATCGCCTTTTCTTTAAAGTGAAACGGTATAAGATGGAAGTTCAGTTTAGAGGAGCTTCACTTGATGACTTTACAAGAAATTATTAATTCTATTAACAGTTTGTCTACAGAAGAACGGGACTATTTATTTGAGTTTCTGCGGAAAAAGAAAGAGGAATCTAGAGGAGATCATTTTTGGGAGGGATTACAAAAATTTAGAAAGGTAATCCAAAGCGAGGGGATTATCTTTACTGATCAGGATTTCGCTGATTTACGAGATAAGAGTGTGGGAAGAGAAATTGATCTATGAAATGGAAATTTTTACTTGATACCAATATTATCTCTGAGCCAGCACGTCCTATCCCTAATGCCAATATTTTGCACAAACTAGATATTCATAAGTCAGAAGTTGTCGTTTCTAGTGTTGTTGTTCATGAAATTCTACATGGTTGTTTGCGCTTGAGCGAATCTAAGCGGCGAGAGTCCCTTTGGAATTATATTCATGAGTCGATCTTAAATTTACCAGTCTTTGATTATGATTTAAAGGCGGCACAATGGCACGCTCAAGAAAGGGCTAGATTATCCAAGATTGGCAAAACTCCAGCTTTTGTAGATGCTCAAATTGCGAGTATTGCTTACAGTAATAATTTAATTTTGGTAACGAATAATGTTTCTGATTTTGAGTTTTTTAATGACTTAAGGGTTGAAAATTGGTTTGTTAAGTAGAGTAACCAAATTAAACGTAAAATGTCCGCAGCGACCAAAACGCAGTGAGACCAGCGCTGCAGGAGGTGAGACCAGTGCTGCGGGAGGGTCTCCCTCCGCAGGCATCTGGCGAACCCGAAGGGTTTTCCGACCTAGGCGACTGGCGTTAGCGCAGCCAGACCGAAGGTCTTCCCCGAAGGGTGTAGGGAAGCAATCTCATCAGAATTATGTTTTTGACTGGTTCTCAGCCTTCAGGCTGGGAACCCATCCACGCCTTGGCTCCGCCTCCACCAGGCAAGACTTGCCGAAGCAGAGCCTCTCGAAATACATTCCCAGCCCAGAGGCGCTTAACGAGGCAATTCCCGATAGGGCAGGGTAAGATCTCGATTACAACAACTGTGGTAACAATCTTGAAGAGGTGGGTTCGCCTGCGCACACCTTTTCCATCATCTATACGATATCATGTCAACTCGTCAAAAGTCAACCCGTAAATTGCTAACCATACCTCAGTTATTGGCTTTGGGTTTGAGTATTGAACAGATAGCTCAAGCGCTATTGCTGGATGAACAAGTTGTAAGGCTTGCCGCACAACCGAAATTATAAAGCTCGATTGAGTGCTATTTGATGCCACTAAAAGTACCGGGGCTTTTGTCAACGACATAAACCAAAAGCAAAACCAGCCTGCAAGTCTAACTAAAGATTCACAAAATTTTGCAAAAATTAAGGCAATCAGTGGGGGCTTGAACCACCACTGATTAAAAAAATCAATTCGGTCCTAATCCCACAGCACCAGCATAAACGGCGAGTTCACCCAACTCATCCTCGATGCGTAGCAAACGGTTATATTTTGCTACCCGTTCGCTGCGACACAGAGAACCTGTCTTGATTTGACCTGCACGAGTTGCGACGGCTAAGTCAGCAATTGTTGTGTCTTCTGTTTCGCCAGAACGATGGCTAATCACAGAGCGAAAACTGTTGCGAGTCGCCAAGTCAATTGTTTGCAAAGTTTCTGTCAACGAACCAATTTGATTGAGTTTAATCAAAATCGCGTTAGCAGCTTTTTGTTCAATTCCTTTTTGCAAGCGCGTGACGTTGGTTACAAACAAGTCATCACCTACCAACTGCACGCGAGAACCCAGCTTCTGGGTGAGTAACTGCCAATTTTGCCAATCTTCCTCATGCAAGCCATCTTCAATTGACACAATGGGGTATTGGTCAACCAGTTGCCCGAGATAATCAACAAACTCACCCCCAGAGTGAGGTTTACCGTCGTAGACATACTGCCCATCTTTGTAAAACTCACTCGCCGCAACATCCAACGCCAAAGCAACTTGTTCTCCTGGTTTATAGCCAGCTTTCTCAATCGCTGCAACCAGCAATTCCAACGCCACCTGATTCGACTCCAGATTGGGGGCAAATCCGCCTTCATCGCCAACACCAGTCAGTAAACCTTTCTCATCCAACACTTGACTGAGAGTAGCAAACACCTCCGCACCCCAGCGCAAAGCTTCTCGGAAAGAAGACGCCCCAATCGGGACAACCATAAACTCTTGAAAATCTACGTTATTCGCTGCGTGTGCACCGCCGTTAATCACGTTCATCAGCGGTACGGGTAATAAATTTGCCAGTGGACCGCCTAAATAGCGATAGAGTGGAATTCCTAAAGACTCAGCCCCGGCTTTGGCTGCTGCTAAAGAAACCGCTAGAATCGCATTAGCACCAAGATGGGATTTATTGGAGGAACCATCTAAGGCAATCATCGTGCGATCGAGCAGTTCCTGGTTGAGGGCATCCATTTTGAGCAACTTTGGAGCAAGTGCTTCTTTAACATTTTGCACCGCCTTGAGTACGCCCTTACCCCCATAACGTGCTTTATCCTTATCCCTCAGTTCGTGCGCTTCAAAAGTGCCAGTAGACGCACCACTGGGAACCTGCGCCAATCCTATCGCACCATTGACCAAATGCACTTCTGCTTCAATTGTTGGTCTACCCCGAGAGTCAAGGATTTCACGGGCAACAATACCTTCGATCGCAGTGTCAAACATCTGTTCTCCATCCTTTGTTTAGCGTGCGTTCTTTCTGCCGTTTACAAAAAGTGAAATGCGGATCTCCGACCATCTAGCATATGCGCTTGTGGGACTCTATGCGCTCTCGTTTAACGAAGATTTCCACTGGATTTGGGGGATCAAGAGGGAGAAGTTACTGCCGATTGGTGTCAACTTAAGCTAAAACCCTTGTCATTACGTTACATCATGCCTTATTCTACTCGCTCACAATTGTCGCGCTTACCTCACCCCGGTTTTGTCTTGCGCCAAAACCGCCCCTCTCCGAACTTGCGGAGAGGGCACGTAAAGCGTAGCTTTACGGTGAATCCAGCGCTGCAGGAGGGTTTCCCTCCGTAGGCGAC